>DATEQI010000220.1:0-3646 GCA_035272805.1 Alphaproteobacteria bacterium
TGGCATAAAGACTTAACCTCATCCTGAGGAGCGAGCGCAGCGAGCGTCTCGAAGGACGCACCGCGGCCAGTCCGAGGCACCTTTGCACAGCGCAACATCATGATTTGCCGGTGATCTTTGGATTTGTGTGCATCAACTAGCGGGCCGGCGGGGACGGAGTCCGAATATGGCGAGTCCGGAGCAAGGGGCCGTGCTAGGGTGCCCCCATGCTGATGAAGACCCAGGACCCGGAACCCCTCGACTGGGACGCCTGCGAGCGCGCACGGCTCGCCCGCGATGTGCGTTTCGACGGGCGCTTCTTCATCGGCGTGCGCACGACGCGCATCTATTGCCGGCCGATCTGTCCGGTGCGGCCCGCCTTCGCGAAAAACGTGGTGTTCTTTCGCACGGCGGCGGAAGCGGAGCGGGCCGGCTTCCGCCCGTGCCTGCGCTGCCGCCCGGAGACGGCACCCGGAAGCCCGGCCTGGCGCGGCACCGAGGCGACGGTCTCGCGCGGCATGCGGCTCATCGAGGCGGGATTCCTCGATAGCGCCTCCGTCGCCGATTTGGCGGCCAAGCTCGGCGTCGGCAGCCGGCATCTCGCGCGCCTTTTCCTCCGCCACGTCGGCGCGAGCCCCCAGGGGGTCGCCTCCACCCGCCGCATCCAAGCGGCCAAACGCATGATCGACCAGACGGACCTGCCGCTCGCGAAGATCGCCTTCGCCGCCGGGTTCGGTAGCCTGCGCCGCTTCAACGCCGCCTTTCTCGCCACCTACAAGCGCCCGCCATCGAGCTTCCGGCGCGGCCGCAGGCAAGCGACGCCAAAGCGCGGCCGCGCTTCGGCGCGAGCAGTCGCGGTCGAGGCGGTACGATAGGGTTCAGCACGGCGAAAGGGCTACGGCCTCGAACGGTCCACCCATGCGCGCAAGGCGGAAGGCGCTCAGCACCCCCGCCCGGCCGGAGGCGAGCGGCACGATGAGCCAGATCCAGCCCTCCTGCCAGGCTTCTGCCGCGTCCGACGCCGAAGGCACGGGCTCGCCCTCGGGGTGCGAGTGGTAGAGGCCGACGAGCCGCGCGCCGGAGGGCTCCGCTGCTGCCGCGCGGCGGAGGCGGAAATAAAGCGCGGGATCGACCTCGAAGTGCCGTTGCGGCTCGGCCGCCAGGTTGGCGCTCGCCACGGCAGCACTCACGTGGATGCGGTCCTTGCCTCGCTCATGGCCCAGGAGAAGGCCGCAGCACTCCTCGGGATAGGCGGCTTCGGCGCGGCGGCGGATCTCGTCGAGCAGCCGGCGCGGGAGCGCGATCACGTCAGGGCTGCGGCTTCAAGTCGATGGTGCCGAGCAAGGCACCGCTCTCGAGCTCGACGACGAGGAGGCGCTCGCCTCCGCCCGCGAGCTCGAGCTCGACGATGAGGCGGCGGCCCGCCGGACTCGTGCGCAGGATGCGCGCGCCGGGAGGGAGGGCGATCTCGACCGGGCCATAGGGCCGCTCGACGGCACTACCGGGCGCAGGCGCTGCGCGCTCCGCGGCCGCATTGACTCGCCGCGGCGTCTCCAGGTTCATCGCGCGCTTGACCAAGGTGGTGCCCACGAGCGCCATCCCGGCCACGATGAGGATGCCCATGACGATGACCAAAGCCTTGAGTGCGCGCATGAAATATGCCCAGTAATGGGCTCCCGTCCCGCCACGGAATGCCACTCTGATGTCCGACATAGCCGCGCCAGAGAGCGAGGTCAAATACGAAGTCACGGCCGGGCCCGAGCACGGCGGCGCGCGGCTCGACGTCTTCCTTGCGCATGCGCTGCCGCAACTCTCGCGCTCGCGCTTGAAGCGCCTCATCCAGGCGGGCCAAGTGCGTCTCGGCGCCAAGAAGGTGAGCGAGCCCTCGGCCAAGGTCAAGCCCGGTCAAACTTTCGCCATACTCATCCCCGAGAGTGCCGAGGCTCGCCCGGCGGCGCAAGCCTTCCCGCTCGCGGTGATTTACGAGGATCAGCACCTGCTCGTCATCGACAAGCCCGCGGGCCTCGTGGTCCATCCGGGAGCCGGCAATCCAGACCGAACCCTCGTCAACGCGCTTCTCGCCCATTGCGGGGAGAGCCTCTCGGGCATCGGCGGGGTCAGGCGCCCGGGCATCGTGCATCGTCTGGACAAGGATACGAGCGGCCTCATGGTAGTGGCGAAGACGGACCTGGCCCACGCCGGGCTCGCGCGGCAGTTCGCCGAGCACACCCTCGAGCGCGCCTATCGCGCCCTCGTCTGGGGCGTGCCCTCGCCGCGCCGCGGCGAGATCGGCGGCAACATCGGCCGCAGCCCGCGGGACCGCAAGCGCATGGCGCTCGTCGTCCGCGGCGGCAAGCCGGCACTCACGCGCTACCGCGTGCTCGCCTCCTACGGCTCGGTCGCCAGCCTTCTCGAGTGCCGGCTCTCGACCGGGCGCACCCACCAGATCCGCGTGCATCTCGCGGCCCGCGGCCACCCGGTGATGGGCGATCCGCTCTATGGCCGCGCCACGGCGGCGCGCAAGGCAGGCCTCCCGAGTGCCGCCCGGGCAGCGCTCGACGCCCTCGGGCGCCAGGCGCTCGATGCCTACCTTCTCGCCTTCGAGCACCCCGCGAGCCGGAAAATGCTCCGTTTCGAGAAGGACATCCCCAAGGATATCAACGCCCTAAAAAAGTCCCTGGAAGAGCTCCAGCAAGCCGCCACGAGACCATGCTAAACTACATCCATAACCCGGGAGACATCATCGCCTCCGGCAGGGGAGGGCAGCGGCTGGCGCCTCTCCTCTGAGGCCACGCTTGACGGAAAGGGCCGGTATGGCAGCGACGACGACGTTACCCAGCGTTCATGCCTTGCATCCGGAGGGCAATCTCTCCCGCTATCTGCAGGAGATCCGGCGCTTCCCGATGCTGGAAGCCGGCGACGAGTACATGCTCGCCAAGCGTTGGCGCGAGCATAACGACCTCGAGGCGGCCCACCAGCTGGTGACGAGCCACCTGCGGCTGGTGGCGAAGATCGCCATGGGCTATCGCGGCTACGGGCTGCCGCTCGCCGAGCTCATCTCGGAAGGCAATGTCGGGCTCATGCAGGCGGTGAAGCGCTTCGAGCCCGACCGCGGTTTCCGCCTCGCCACCTACGCCATGTGGTGGATTCGCGCCGCGATCCAGGAGTACATCCTGCATTCGTGGTCGCTCGTGAAGATCGGCACCACGGCCGCGCAGAAGAAGCTCTTCTTCAACCTGCGCCGCATCAAGGGCCAGCTGCAGGCGATCGACGAGGGCGACCTCTCGCCCGAGCACGTCAAGAAAATCGCGACCGAGCTCGACGTGCCCGAGAGCGACGTGGTGCAGATGAACCGCCGCCTCGCCAGCCCCGATCATTCGCTCAACGCGCCGGTGCGCGAGGAAGGCGACGGCGAGTGGCAGGACTGGCTCGAGGACGAGAGCGAGAGCCAGGAGACGCGGCTCGCCGAGGATGAGGAGATGACGAACCGCCGCCGCCTCCTCGACAGCGCGCTCAAGGCCTTGAACCCGCGCGAGCGCCGCATTCTCGTCGAGCGCCGCCTCCAGGACGAGCCGACGACGCTCGAGGACCTGAGCAAGGCCTACGGCATCTCGCGCGAGCGCGTGCGCCAGATCGAGGTGCGCGCCTTCGAGAAGCTGCAGAAGAC
>DATEQI010000221.1:0-4637 GCA_035272805.1 Alphaproteobacteria bacterium
TCGAGGATCGAGATCCAGCCGAGGCCGAGGCCGAGGGCGCGCGCGGCGAGCCACATGGTGTGGATCGCCATCACCGCGGAATATTCGATGCTCTCCGGCATGGTGCGCTGGCCGACCCCGTGTCCTTGCGCGGTAGAGCGATCCGCGAAGACGGCGAGTTGCAGCGGCGCAGCGTCGAGCCCCTCGAGCTTGAGGGTCGCATAGAGCTTCGCCCGCTCGCCCGCGTAAGCCGCGAGTGCCGCGGCATTGCATTCCGCGAAATTCTCGCGCACCGCGCGGCGGCGCGCGGGATCGGCGACGATCACGAAGCGCCACGGCTGCGAAAGGCCGACCGAAGGTGCCAGTGTGGCGAGCTCGATCAAGTGCTCGAGCGTGCCCTCGGGGGGCGCGGTCGAATGGAAGCGCCGCACGTCGCGCCGCCAGACGAGAAGCTCGCGCAGGCGCCTACGAAAGGCGTCGTCGAATTGCGGTGGCTTCGTCATGGTAGCGGTGCTGGCCCCCTCACCCCCACCCTCTCCCGCAAGCGGGAGAGGGAAGGGGCCCATCGCGTAGCGATGGGAAGGGTGAGGGAGCGGCGCGTGCTCACCTGCCGCCCACCCGACAACTAATCGGCGCCGAGCGCGCGGTTCGCCGCCTTGGCGAGCGCCTCGAGGTCCTCCGTCTTGCGGTAGATCTCGCCCCCCGTCTTGCGGAAGGTCTCCGCCATCTGCGCCATGCCGGACTCGGCATAGTCGCGCACCTCCTGCGTGATCTTCATCGAGCAGAACTTGGGTCCGCACATGGAGCAGAAGTGCGCCACCTTGTGCGCCTCCTTGGGCAGCGTCTCGTCGTGGAACGACTTGGAGGTCTCGGGGTCGAGCGAGAGGTTGAACTGGTCCTGCCAGCGGAACTCGAAACGCGCGCGGGAGAGCGCGTCGTCCCGGGCCTGCGCTCCCGGGTGGCCCTTGGCGAGATCGGCGGCATGCGCCGCGATCTTGTAGGTGATCACCCCCGTCTTCACGTCGTCGCGGTTGGGAAGGCCGAGGTGCTCCTTCGGCGTCACGTAGCACAGCATGGCGCAGCCGAACCAGCCGATCATGGCCGCACCTATGCCGCTCGTGATGTGGTCGTAGCCGGGTGCGATGTCGGTGGTAAGCGGGCCGAGCGTGTAGAACGGCGCCTCGCCGCACTCGCTGAGCTGCTTGTCCATGTTGATCTTGATCTTATGCATGGGCACGTGGCCCGGGCCCTCGATCATCACCTGGCAGCCCTTGCGCCAGGCGATCTCTGTGAGCTCGCCCAAGGTCTCGAGCTCGGCGAACTGCGCCCTGTCGTTGGCATCCGCGATCGAGCCGGGCCGCAGGCCGTCGCCCAAGGAGAAGCTCACGTCATAGGCCCGCATGATCTCGCAGATGTCCTCGAAGTGCGTGTAGAGGAAGCTCTCCTTGTGGTGCGACAGGCACCACTTCGCCATGATCGAGCCGCCGCGCGAGACGATCCCGGTCGTGCGCTTGGCGGTGAGCGGGACATAGGCGAGACGCACGCCGGCGTGGATCGTGAAATAGTCGACCCCCTGCTCGCACTGCTCGATGAGCGTGTCGCGGTAGACCTCCCAGCTGAGCTCCTCGGCGACACCCTCCACCTTCTCGAGCGCCTGGTAGATCGGCACGGTGCCGATCGGCACCGGCGAGTTGCGGACGATCCAGTCGCGGATGTTGTGGATGTTGCGCCCGGTGGAGAGGTCCATCACGGTGTCGGCCCCCCAGCGCGTCGCCCACACCGTCTTGTCGACCTCCTCCGCGACCGAGGAGGTCACCGCGGAGTTGCCGATGTTGGCGTTGATCTTCACCAGGAAGTTCCGGCCGATGATCATCGGCTCGATTTCCGGGTGGTTGATGTTGGCGGGGATGATGGCGCGGCCGCGCGCCACCTCGTCGCGCACGAACTCGGGCGTCACGTAATCGGGAATGCTGGCGCCGAAGGATTCGCCGTCGCGCGGGGCTGCACCCTCGAGCTTCGCGCGCCCGAGATTCTCGCGGATCGCGATGAACTCCATCTCCGGCGTGACGACGCCGCGCCGGGCGTACTCGAGCTGGGTGACCGCGGCTGCGCCCTTGGCACGGAGCGGCTTATGGCGCACCGGGAACTCGGGCACGAGATGCTTGCCCTCGACGTTGCCGTTGTCCTCGGGCTTGACGTGGCGGCCGTCGTATTCCTCGACGTCGCCGCGCGCGCGGATCCAGGCCTCGCGCAGGCGCGGCAGGCCCTTGTAGATATCGATCTCGGCTGCGGGCTCGGTATAGGGGCCCGAGGTGTCGTAGACGACGACCGGCGACTCGCCCGAGCTCGGCTCGAGCGCTATCTCGCGCATGGGCACGCGCAGCGCGGGCTCGCGCGCGCCGGCGAGATACACCTTGCGCGACGCCTTGAGCGGGCCGGTCGTGACCGAAATCTTGATCGGCTTGTCGATGGCGTTCATCTGGATCTCCTACGCACGGTAAACGGCAGGGAGATCCGGGAATGGGGCGGCTCGGGTGCTCGTGCTGGGACCGCGCTCGCGGTCGCTTTCCTTGTCCCTCCGCCGGCATGACCCGGATCAGGTTCTAAGGGTTCCCACGTTGCGCCCGCTTGGCCTAGCCGCACGATAGCGAGCGCCGTTGGCATCTCAGCCCCTTATCGGGGCACCCCTCGGAATAAGTAAAGGTGCACCCGGAGATCGCAAAGGTCAAGGCCACGATGAGCGGGCCATGCCCGGCCGGCGCCCGCTCAGAGCCGGCTCAAGAGCGCGAGCACGGCCACCGTGACCCACAAGAGCCCGCAGGCGACGCGGTAAAGCCCAAGGGCCGCACGAATATCGCGGGGCCCGGCTGCGGCGCGCCCGTCGCCCATCCAGGCGTCCTCCACGCGCGCGCTGCCATAGACGCGCGGACCGGCGAGTCGCAAGCCGAGCGCTCCCGCCATCGCGGCCTCGGGCCAGCCGGCATTGGGCGAGCGATGCTTCGCCCCATCGCGCCACACGGCCCGGCAGGCGGCACGACCCGCGGCCTGCGGCAAGAGGAAGGCGGCAGCCGTGAGCAGGCCCGCCGCGAGCCGGGAGGCCGGCAGATTGACGAGATCATCGAGCCGCGCCGAGGCCCAGCCGAAGGCGCGATGGCGCGGAGTGAGATGGCCGAGCATGCTGTCCGCCGTGTTGATCGCCTTGTAGACGACGATCCCCGGAAGGCCGCAGAGGGCGCACCACAGCGCGGGTGCCACGACGGCGTCCGAGAAATTCTCGGCGAGGCTCTCGATGGCGGCCCGCGCGACGCCGGCCCCATCCAGCGACTCCGGATCGCGGCCGACGATCTGGGCAACGGCGCGGCGTGCCGAGGCGAGCCCGCCCTCCTCGAGCGCAACCGCTACAGCCGCGACATGGTCGAAGAGACTGCGCTGCGCGAGGAGGCTTGCGGCGAGTGCCCCCTCGAGGAGCCAGCCGAAGGGAAGGGCTCGCGCGCCCCTCGCAATCGCAAGTGCCGATGCCGCCGAGAGAAGAAGGAGGAAGGCCAGGCCCGCCGCCCCAAGCGCGCGGCGCACGCCTTCCCGGTCGGCCGCCCGGTTGAGAGACGCATCGAACCGCTCGATCAGGAGGCCCATCCATACGACCGGGTGGCGCAAGGTGCGAAAGAGCACCTGCGGATAGCCGAAAGCCGCCTCGAGCGCGAGCGCCAGCAGCAGAATCTGGAAGTTACGCGGGTCGAGAAGCGCCATTTTCCCCTTCGTATCGCAGCCGCCATGCTACACTCAAGCGAGCCTTGATCACGATCCTTGCGATGCCCGACAAAGAGCGCTCGATCTCCCCCTCCGGCAATCCGCCGCTCGCCGCCCATGGCGGCGACCTGGCGCGCGTCGCCGAAGCTGCGGGCGCATTCGCCGGCGCCTGGCTCGACCTGAGCACGGGCATCAATCCGTGGCCTTATCCGGTCGAGAGCCTGCCCGCTTCGCTCTGGGCGCGGCTGCCCGGCGAGAGGCTCGACGAGCGCCTGCGCAAGGCTGCTCAGCGCTACTACGGGGCGCCGCACGCAGACTGCGTGGCGCCGGCACCGGGCTCCCAGGCGCTCATCCAATGGCTCCCGCACCTCTGTGCCTCAGCGCGCGTCGCCGTGCTCGGCCCGACCTACAGCGAGCATGCCGCGCAATGGTCGGCGGCGGGCCATAGGGTCGAGACCTGGGGCGAGCTCGCCGCACTCGCGGAAAGCGGCGCTGACGTAGCGGTTGTCGCCAATCCCAACAACCCGGACGGCCGCCGCCTTGCGCCGGCGTCGCTCGTGGCACTGGCCGACCGGCTTGCGGCGCGCGGCGGCTGGCTCGTGGTCGACGAGGCCTTCGCGGATGTGACGCCCGAGCTGAGCCTCGCGCGCGAGGTCATGCGTCCGGGTCTCATCCTCCTGCGCTCCTTCGGCAAGTTCTTCGGGCTCGCCGGGATAAGGCTTGGCTTCGCGCTCGCGGCGCCGGCGATCGCCACGCGACTTTGTGCCAGGCTCGGCCCGTGGGCGGTGTCCGGACCGGCGCTTGCCGTCGGCGCCAAAGCGCTGGCGGACGCAGCCTGGATTGAGCAGACGCGGAGGCGGCTGGAGAAGGCGGCAAAGCGGCTCGATACGATCCTCGCCGGCTCGGGTCTC
>DATEQI010000222.1:0-9303 GCA_035272805.1 Alphaproteobacteria bacterium
TTGGGCTTCCTCGGCAACGTCTACGAGCCGCTCGTCGGGCGCGGCAAGGAGCTCGAGCTCGTGCCCATGCTGGCCGCCTCCTGGGAGCAAACGCAGCCGACCGTCTGGCGCTTCCACTTGCGCTCCGGCGTGAAGTTCCACGACGGCAGCCCCTTCAGCGCGGACGACGTGATCTTCTCCCATCAGCGCGCGATCGGCGACGGCTCGGACATCAAGGGCAAGCTCGGCACCGTCCAGGAGGTGCGCAAGATCGACGACTTGACCGTCGATTTCGTGACCAAGACGCCCGACATCCTGCTGCCGAGCGAATTCGCGCAGTGGTACATCATGTCCAAAAGCTGGGCCGAGAAGAATGGCGCCACCAAGTCGACGACCGCGCGGCAGAAGGAGGAGACCTACGCCAACCGCCATACCAACGGCACCGGTGCCTTCATGGTGACGGTGCGCGAGCCCGACGTGCGCACGGTCGCGGTGCCCAACCCCAATTGGTGGGGCAAGCGCGAAGGCAACGTGAGCGAGATCGACTTCCGCGTCATCAAGTCGGACGCGACGCGCGTGGCGGCCCTCCTCTCGGGCGAGGTCGACATGGTCTATACCGTGCCGATCCAGGACGTCGAGCGCATCAACTCGACCCCGCACCGCAAGGTGCTGCAGGGCCCCGAGATGCGCACCATCTTCCTCGGCATGAACCAGGGGCTGCCCGAGCTCCTCGATTCGGACGTCAAGGGCAAGAATCCGTTCCAGGACGTGCGCGTGCGCAAGGCCTTCTATCTCGCGATCGACGAGGAGGCGATCGCCAATAAGGTGATGCGCGGGGCGGCGACGCCGTCGGGGCTCATGGTGGCCCCTTCGGTCGACGGCTGGGACAAGACGCTCAACGATCGTTATCCCTACGACCCCGAGATGGCGAAAAAGCTCTTGGCCGAGGCAGGCTACCCCAAGGGCCTCACGGTCGGCTTGAACTGCCCGAACGATCGCTATGTGAACGACGAGCAGATCTGCCAGGCGGTCGCCGCCATGCTGGCCAAGGCGGGCGTCAAGGTGAACCTCTTGGCCGAGACCAAGAGCAAGTTCTTCGCCAAGCTGCAGGAATACAACGTGAGCTTCTATATGCTCGGCTGGACGCCCGACACCTACGACTCCTGGAACCCGCTCTTCAATCTGATGGGAACACGGGATGCCGCCGCGGGTCGCGGCAAGTTCAACTACGGCCTGTATTCGAACAAGCGGCTCGACGAGCTTGTCGGCCAAATCCAGAGCGAGGTCGACCCCAAGAAGCGCAACGCCGAGATCGCCGAGGCCTTCAAGATCCACAAGGAGGACTTCGGCCACATTCCGCTCCACCAGCAGGCGCTCGCCTGGGGGATCAAGGACAACGTCCAGCTGGTCCAGCTTCCCGACAACGTCTTCGTGTGGAACTGGGTCAAGGTCGAATAGTGCCGCGCGGCGATGCGCCTGCGCTCTACCCCCCACCCTGCCCTCCCCCTCAAGGGGGGAGGGGGAGTGTCGACGCATTCAATGAATACCCCCTCCCCCTTGAAGGGGGAGGGTTGGGGAGGGGGTGACGGCGCGGGTGCGGTACCGCGCGGGGGAGGCGGCCTGCCATGATCGCCTTCGTCCTGCGTCGGCTCCTGCAGTCGATCTCGGTCATGCTGGTGGTGGGCCTGATCGCCTTCTCGCTCTTCCGCTTCGTGGGCGATCCCATCAACAACATGGTCGGCCAGGACACCGGCGACAAGGACCGCGAGGAGCTGCGCCAGGAGCTCGGGCTCAACGATCCTTTCGTGCTGCAGTTCGCGCGCTTCGTGGGCAACGCGGCGAGGGGCGAGTTCGGCGTCTCCTTCCGCCAGGGCCGCAAGGTCTCGACCCTGATCGCCGAGCGCCTGCCCGCCACCCTCGAGCTCAGCCTGATCGCCGCACTCTTGGCCCTGCTGGTGGGCGTGCCGCTCGGCGTCTATACCGGGCTCAGGCGAGACAGCCCATTGAGCAAGCTCATCCTCGCACTCTCCCTCGTCGGCGTCTCGCTGCCGACCTTCCTCATCGGCATTCTCCTCATCCTCCTCTTCTCGGTGGTGCTCGGCTGGCTCCCCGCCTTCGGGCGCGGCGACGTGGTCCAGCTCGGCTGGTGGTCGACGGGCCTCTTGACCGCCTCGGGCCTGCGCGCCCTCATCCTGCCGGCGGTGACCCTCGGGCTCTTCCAGATGACGCTCATCATCCGGCTGGTGCGCGCGGAGATGCTCGAGGTGCTGCGCACCGATTACATCAAGTTCGCGCGCGCGCGCGGGCTCGCCAACCGGGCGATCAACTTCGGGCATGCGCTCAAGAACACGCTCGTGCCGGTGATCACCATCACCGGCCTGCAGCTCGGCTCGATCATCGCCTTCTCGATCATCACCGAGCAGGTCTTCCAATGGCCGGGCATGGGCCTCCTCTTCATCCAGGCCGTCGCCTTCGTCGACATTCCGGTGATGGCGGCCTACCTGATGCTGGTCGCCTTCGTCTTCGTGGTGATCAATCTGATCGTGGACCTGCTCTATTATGCGGTGGACCCGCGGCTCAGGGTCGACCGCGCGCTCGCGGGAGGCCACGGTGGCTGAGGAGCGCCTGGCACCGCTCCCGAGCGGCAGTTTCCGCGCGGCCCTCTTCCGCGCCTGGGACAGCGACATCTGCTACAGCTTCCGCCGCTCGCCGGTGACGATCGCCGCCGCGGCGGCAACGCTCCTCATCTTCGCCGGCGCCGGATTCGCTCCGTGGGTGGCGCCGCACGACCCCTTCGATCTCGCGACCGTGAGCCTCTTGGACGCGCGCAACCCGCCGGCCTGGCTGCCGGGCGGGAGCTGGGAGTTCCCGCTCGGCACCGACAACCTCGGGCGCGACATCCTCTCGACCATCCTCTACGGCTCGCGCGTCTCCCTTGTGGTCGGATTTGCCTCGATCATCCTCGCGATGGTGCTCGGCGTCTCGCTCGGCCTGGTCTCCGGCTATCTCGGCGGCTTCGTGGACGCCCTGATCATGCGCGTGGCCGAGGTGCAGCTGAGCTTTCCCGCCATCCTCGTCGCCCTTCTCGTCGACGGCATCATGCGCGGAATTGTGCCCCGGGAATACCAGGACCAGCTCGCCGAGGACGTGCTCATCCTCTCGATCGGGCTCTCCTTCTGGGTGCAGTACGCGCGCACGGTGCGCGGCTCGACCATGGTGGAGAAGAGCAAGGAGTACGTGCAGGCGGCGCGCGTCATCGGCCGCCATCCGGCTGCGATCATGCTGCGCCACGTGCTGCCGAACGTGATGGGGCCGGTGCTCGTGATCGCCACCATCAACCTGGCACTCGCCATCATCACCGAGGCGACGCTCTCCTTCCTCGGCGTCGGCGTGCCGCCGACCGAGCCCTCGCTCGGCACCCTCATCCGCATCGGCAACGACTTCCTCTTCTCCGGCGAGTGGTGGATCACGATCTTCCCGGGCGCCGTCCTCGTGCTGCTCGTGCTCGCGGTCAACTTGCTGGGCGACTGGCTGCGCGACGCGCTCAATCCGAAGCTGCGCTGATGACAAGGCCGAGCAACCGCCCGCCCTTGCTCCAGCTCGAGCATCTCCGCGTCGAGTTCCCGAGCCGGCACGGCACGCTCACCGCCGTCGACGACGTCTCCTTCGAGATCGCCGAGGGGGAGGTGCTCGGCGTGGTCGGCGAATCGGGGGCGGGGAAATCGATCACAGGTGCCGCGATCATCGGGCTCATCGAGCCGCCGGGGCGGATCGCAGGCGGGCGCGTCCTCTTCGAGGGCGAGCGCATCGACGACCTCCCTTACGAGAAGTTGCGGCGCATCCGGGGAAAGCGCATCGGCACCATCTTCCAGGACCCGCTCACCAGCCTCAATCCGCTCTATTCCATCGGCCGGCAGCTCATCGAGACCATCCTCACCCACACCTCGCTCGCCCCCCGCGAGGCGCGCCAGCGCGCCATCGATCTTTTGTCCGAGGTCGGCATCCCCTCGCCGGCCCAGCGCATCGATCACTATCCGCACCAGTTCTCGGGCGGGATGCGCCAGCGCGTGGTGATAGCACTCGCCCTCTGCGCCAATCCGCGCCTCGTCATCGCCGACGAGCCCACGACCGCACTCGACGTCTCGATCCAGGCGCAGATCATCGCGGTCCTGAAGAAGCTCTGCCGCGAGCACGGCACGGCGGTGATGCTGATCACCCACGACATGGGCGTCATCGCCGAGACGGCCGATCGGGTCGCGGTCATGTATGCGGGCCGCGTGGTCGAGGTCGGTCCCTTACGCGAGGTGGTGAAGCACCCGCGTCATCCCTACACCGTCGGGCTCATGGGCTCGATCCCGACGCTCGGGGGCTCGCGCGCACGGCTCGCCCAGATCGACGGCAGCATGCCGCGTCTCAACCGCATCCCGCCCGGATGCGCCTTCCATCCGCGCTGCCCGCGCGCGTTCGAGCGCTGCGAGCACGAGCGACCGGAGCTCATCAGCGACGGGCCGTCGCAGACGGCATGCTGGCTCTATGCGCCGCTCGCGAGGACGGGGAGCGATGGCTGAGCCGGCCGCGAGCGTGCCCTCCTCCGCGGCCACGCCTCGGCCGCTTCTGCGCGTGGCAGGGCTCGCGCGCTACTTCGATGCCTCGCCGCCCTTCCTGAACCGCCTCCTCCTCGGCGGGCGCCGCCGCGCGCTCAAGGCGGTCGACGGCGTGAGCTTCGCCATCCCGCGCGGCCAGACCTTGAGCCTCGTCGGCGAATCGGGCTGCGGCAAGTCGACGGTGGCGCGGCTCATCGTCGGCCTTTACCGCCCCACGCGCGGGACCATCGAGTTCGACGGGCAGGATGTCTCGCTTCTGCGCAAGGAGAGGGACGTCCGCGCGCTGCGCCGGCGCTTCCAGATCATCTTCCAGGACCCCTTTGCCAGCCTCAATCCGCGCTGGCGCGTGCGCGACATCATCGCCGAGCCGATCCGGGTGCACGGTCTCTTGCGCGGCCGTGCTGCGATCCGCGCGCGCACCGAGGAGCTCCTCGCCCAGGTCGGGCTCTCCGCCGCGGACGGCGGGAAATATCCGCACGAGTTCTCCGGCGGCCAGCGCCAACGCATCTCGATCGCGAGGGCGCTCGCGAGTGCGCCCGAGTTCCTCGTCTGCGACGAGCCGACCTCCGCCCTCGACGTCTCGGTGCAGGCGCAGATCCTCAATCTCATGAAGGACCTGCAGGCGCGCCTCGGCCTTACCTATCTCTTCATCTCCCACAATCTCGCGGTCGTGCAGCACATGTCCGACCAGGTCGGCGTGATGTATCTCGGGCGGCTTTGCGAGCTCGCCGATACCAAGACGCTCTTCCGCCGCCCGCTGCACCCCTATACGCGGCTGCTGCTCGAGACGATTCCCGATCTCGAGCTCAGCGGCCGCCCGCGCGTGCCCGTGGCCGGCGAGGTGCCGAGCCCGATCGATCCGCCGACGGGATGCAGCTTCCATCCGCGCTGTCCCTTCGCGAATGAGCGCTGCCGGCGCGAGCGGCCCGAGCTCCGCCTGCACGAGGGCGACCTCGTCGCCTGCCACGCGGTCGAGGAGGGCCGGCTGCCGGCGGCGGCGGAGGGGGGTGGGTGAGCGGGGGGCGTTCGCGCGGGGGTTGACGGCCCAGCCGCCGGGAGACACGCTAGGATTGCAATGCAGGGCCTATCTGTGGCCACCTCGCAGCGCATCATCCTTGGGGGAGGAGTGTCATGGACCCAGCGAGCAAGAAGGAAGCCGACCGCCAGAAAGCCCTGGCATACGCAGTCGATATCGCGCATCCGAATCTGCCCGTGGATATCGGCTACGGCGCGATGACCTTCCTGCGGAACAATAATCCGAACGGCATCTCGCCCACGCTGCACCAGGATGATGATCGCGGCGCCTGGCTCAGGCTTGCCGTGACCAAGGACGCCTACACGAAAGCGACGGACGGCGATCCGGACAGGTGCGACCGTTGCGAGCTGCGCGACAAGAAGGTTCCGCTCGGCACGCCGGTCTGGTACTCGTTCGAAATGCGCGCCGAGCGCGACTTCCCGATGGCCGACGCGCGCTTCATCTGCGCCCAGATCAAGGCGCCCTATTACGATTCCGACGGCGGCAGCCCGCTCTTCGCCTTGCGCATCGACCGGGGCCGCTACGTCGCCACCGTCGAGCATCTCTACGAGGAGACGGACGTCAAGTTCGTGAACGGCTCGGAAGTGAGCACGCACGTCACGCCGTACCAGGCGCCCGGCCCTTGCGCGCATGGCGTCAGGGCCTTCGATCATCACGTCTTCGGCAACAGCAAGAGCGACTACAAGGAGCTCCAGGTGCGTGCCCTTCTCGCGACCGACGGAAAGAAGCTGCCGGAGCATCTCGAGAACGAACTGCTTTCGTGCACCGATCTAGTGGTCGTGACGCAGGAGAGCCCTCTCCCCGATGACATCCATGCCTGGTGGCGCTTCACGCTGCGCGTGGCGCCGACGAAAGTCAAAGACGCGGACGGCATTCTGGAGCTCTCGGCCGCCGATCCGCGAACAGGCGAGGAACGGCTCATCGCCAGGGCCACCGGCGAGTTCGGCCATGCCGGCAGCGCCGATCCGGAAACCAATACCGGCCCGGCGCCGGGGGATGGACTGCAGTACTTCAAGCTCGGACCCTACCGCGACAAGCTCAAGATTTGGGGCGACGGCCCCGCCGCGATCCATGTCCGCAACATCACGCGCGGATATTGGCAGCGCGGCGAGGAGCTCCGCGAACAGGCAGCGAGCGGCAAATCAGCGGCGCCGCGCCAACCGTAACGGCTCACATCAGGCAGCCTGCCGCGCCGCTCCGCCGATGCGCGTTCACCGCACGCGCGCGTAGCTCAGGCAGTCCCGCGGCTCGGCGCTGATGTTCGGGCACACGGCCCAACGCCGCAAAATGCCCTCCCGGCTCAACCCCGCCTTCTCCATGACGCGGGCGGAAGCCCTATTCTCCACGACGCACACGGCGCCGATCCGCCAGATCGTGCCTTGGCCAAGCGCCCATCGCGCGATTTCGGCGAGGGCTTCCGTCATCAAGCCTTGTCCCCACCACGCCCGCGCCAGCACGTAGTCGCAGCCGAGCGCGTGTGGCACCGGCCGCCGCAGGTCGAAGGCCCCCCGGACCTTGCCGTCCTCGCGGCCGAGCAGGACGTAAGTGCGCAAGCGCTCTGCGGGAGCGGCCATGCGCCCGGTCACATAGGCGACGGTCTCCTCGCGGCTCTTATGGGGGCGCCAGCTCAGGAAGCGGGTGACCTCGCCGTCCTGGGCATAGCCGTCGAAGATGGGAGCGGCATCCTCCAGCGCGATCGGCCGCAGCGTGAGACGGGCAGTGCGGAAGGCATCGGGGAGCATGCGAACAAGCCTTCCTGGAAGCGCAAGCGTCAGGAACGATACTATACTGGAATCTGCTTCCCATTTCCGGGTGCTCGAGGAGGACGCCAATGACACGGTGCCTGCTGATACTCGCCTTCTCGGCCGCCCTCGCGGCACAAGCCCACGCCGCCTCGCCGCTTGCCGTCGAGGCGCCGCACGCCATGGTGGTCAGCGCCCAGCACTATGCCTCCGAGGCGGGCGTGCGGATCCTCAAAGAGGGCGGCAATGCCGTCGATGCGGCGGTCGCGGTCGGCTACGCGCTCGCGGTCGTCGATCCCTGCTGCGGCAATATCGGCGGCGGCGGCTTCATGATCCTCCATCTGGCGGACGGGCGCGACAGCTTCATCAATTTCCGCGAGACGGCTCCCGCGGCCGCGCGCGAGGCGATGTACCTCGATGCGGCCGGCCGGCCGGTCGCGGGCCTGAGCCTCTACGGCTATCTCGCGGCCGGCGTGCCGGGCACGGTGATGGGGCTCGAGCGCGCGCGCCGCGAGTACGGCAGGTTGCCGCGCGCCAAGGTCATGGCGCCCGCCATCAAGCTCGCGCGCGAGGGTTACCTTCTCGCCCGGGCCGACACCGACATCCTCGACAGCAAGGCCGAGCGATTCGGCAAGGACCCGGTCGCGCGCAGGATTTTCCTCAAGCCCAACGGCACGCCCTTCAAGCCGGGCGAGCGTCTCGTCCAGAAGGAGCTCGCGGCGACCCTCGAGCTCATTGCCGCGCGCGGGCCCGATGCTTTCTACAAAGGCCCGATCGCCCGGGCGGTCGCCAAGGCGAGCCGGGCGAATGGCGGCATTCTCACCGCCCAAGACTTCGCCCATTACACGGCGACCGAGGGAGCGCCGCTCAGCTGCAGCTATCGCGGCTACGTGCTGCTGACGGCAGCGCCGCCGAGCTCGGGCGGGGTCACGATGTGCGAGATTCTCGACATCCTCGAGGGCTATGACATGAAAGCCCTCGGCTTCCGCTCGGCCCAGTCGGTCCACGTCCTGGCCGAGGCGATGCGCCACGCCTTCATGGACCGCAACAGCTATCTAGGCGACCCCGCTTTCGTGCAGAACCCGCTTCAGCGCCTCCTCTCCAAGGATTACGCCGCCGCGATCCGCGCCAAGATCGATCCCAACAAGGCGACGCCGTCGAAGGACGTCCAGCCCGGCAGCGAGCCGCACGAGAAGGCCGAGACGACCCACTACTCGATCGTCGATGACGCCGGCAATGCCGTCTCGGTCACCTTCACGATCAATGGCGGCTTCGGCTCAGGCGTGATCGCTCCCGGCACGGGATTCTTCTTGAACGACGAGATGGACGATTTCACCGTGAAGCCGGGGGTGCCGGATCTCTACGGCCTGGTGCAGGGCAAGGTGAACGAGATCGCCCCCGGCAAGCGTCCGCTCTCCTCGCTGGCGCCGACGATCGTGACCAAGGACGGCAAGGTCTTCCTCGTGCTCGGCAGCCCGGGTGGGGGGCGCATCATCACCATCACGCTTCTCGCGATCATGAACATCATCGATTACGGCATGGCGCCGCAGGCAGCCGTGGACGCGCCGCGCATCCATCACCAATGGCTGCCCGACGAGATCTTCTACGAGCCCTACGGGCTCTCGCCCGACACCATCGATCGCTTGACCGGCATGGGCTACAAGCTCGTCGAGCAAACGCCCTGGGGTGCGGCCGAGCTCATCGAGATGGGGAGCGTCGCGGCGGCGGCGGCCGGCCCTGGCTCCTCGGGCAACGACGCCGCCCTTTCCGGCAAGCTGCTGCCAGGCGTCATCTATGGCGCCAACGACGACCGCCGTCCGGCAGGGGCGGCGATCGGATATTGAGCGCCGCCGCCATTTCGCTGCAGGTTGTCTCCGGCCTGTCGGCCGTAAAACCCCTCACCCGGCCCTGCGGGCCGGCCTCTCCCTCAAGGGGAGAGGCG
>DATEQI010000223.1:0-10422 GCA_035272805.1 Alphaproteobacteria bacterium
AGGCGGCCGGCGGAACGTGCCTCCCGCTCCAGCTCGACATCCGCGAGGAGGGGCGCGTGTTCGATGCGGTCAAGGAGGCCGTGGAGCGCTTCGGCGGCATCGACATCCTCATCAACAACGCGAGCGCCATCAGCCTGACCGGCACGCTCGCCACACCGATGAAGCGCTACGATCTGATGAACGACATCAACGCGCGCGGCACCTATCTTTGCTCTCAGGCCTGCCTCCCCTTTCTCAAGCGGGCCGCGAACCCTCATATCCTGACCTTGTCGCCGCCGCTCAACCTCAATCCGCGCTGGTTCGCGCCGCACGTCGCCTACACCATCGCCAAGTACGGCATGAGCATGTGCGTGCTCGGCATGGCCGAGGAGTTCAGGCGGGACCGCATCGCCGTCAATGCGCTCTGGCCGCGCACGGTGATCGCGACGGCGGCAATCCAGATGATTCCGGGGACCGATGCGCGCAAATGCCGCAAGCCGCGCATCATGGCCGACGCCGCGCACGCCATCCTCGTGCGCGACAGCCGCAGTGCAAGCGGCAATTTCTTCATCGACGAGGAGGTGCTCCGCGAGGAAGGCATTGCCGATTTTTCCGGTTACGCGGTCGCACCCGGAGAGCCGCTCCTCCCCGACCTCTTTCTCGATTGAGGTGCTCCGTGCCCGCCCTCGACATCGCGGCCGCGATAACCGAGTTCTGGCGCGAGCGCGACCGCGGCGTCTTCTTCCCGCCCGCGTGGAGCGGCAGGCTCTCTCTCGACGAGGCGTACCGGATACAGCTCGGCCTCATCGTGCTTCGCGAGGCGACCGGCGAGCGTCAGATCGGCTGGAAGGTGGGCCTCACTGCGGAAGCGATCCAGCAGCAGTTCGGCGTGCACGAGCCCGTTTTCGGCTGTCTCCTCGAGGAGGGGCTCAAGGCGAGCGGAGAGGTGTTCCGCCACGCGGAGCTGATCAAGCCCGGCTTCGAGAACGAGATCTGCGTACGCCTGGGTCGCGATCTCGCCGGTCCCGACGTCGATATGGCGGTAGTGCGGCGCGCGATCGATGTCTGCTATCCCGCCTTCGAGATCATCGAGACGCGCGGCGACTTCACGACGGACCTTCCCCTGGCACTTGCCGACAACGCGCAGCAGAAGGCCTTCGTGCTGGGACGCGGAACGCGCTTCAGCGCGGACATCGACCTCGCCTCGGTCGAAGTGCGGGTCGAGATCGACGGCGCGGAGGTCGCGACCGGCCGCGGCGACGCCGTGCTCGGCAACCCGCTCAACTCGCTCGTCTGGCTCGCGGGCAAGCTCCACACCTTCGGGCGCGGCCTCAAAGCCGGCGAGCTGGTCATGACCGGCTCCTTGACACGCCAGTTCGCCCTCGCCGAGGGTGCACGCATCCGCGCCAGCTTCGAGCGCCTGGGCAAGGTCGAGGCGAGCTTCGTCTAGCTGCGCCCGCGCGTCCGCTTTTTTCCCTTGATTTGCCCCTGCGCGGGCCGTAAGAGGCGCGCGGCGCGTCGGAGAGACGCGCGGGCCAAGCGGAGGGGGGAACGGGCCGTGGATTGGTACAAGGAAACCCTCTACGAGGACATCAGCCAGAGCTTCAAGGTCGAGCGCATCATCCATCGCGAGAAGACCGAGCTGCAGGACCTGGTGATCTTCGAGAACAAGGTGATGGGCCGCGTGCTCGCGCTCGACGGCGTCATCCAGACGACCGAGGGCGACGAGTTCTTCTATCACGAGATGATGGGCCACGTGCCGCTCATCGCCCACGGCAACGCGAGGCGGGTCCTCATCATCGGCGGGGGCGACGGCGGGCTGCTCGAGGAGGTGCTCAAGCACAAGGCGATCGAGCGCGTCGTGATGGTGGAGATCGACCGCTATGTGATCGATCTCTCCAAGAAGTATCTGCCGTCCATACCCGGCAAGGCCTTCGAGGACCCGCGCACGGAGATCGTCATCGCCGACGGCGCCAGGTACGTGGCCGAGACGGCCGAGCGCTTCGACGTCATCATGGTCGATTCGACGGATCCCATGGGCCCGGGCGAGGTCCTCTTCACCGCCGCCTTCTACGCCGACTGCAAGCGCTGCATGCGGCCCGCCGGCGTCATGGTGACCCAGAACGGCGTTCCCTTCTTCCAGCCCGAGGAGCTGTCGACGACCTGGCAGCGGCTCAAGCCTCTCTTCCCCGACGTGAGCTTCTATGTGGTGCCGGTGCCGAGCTATTACGGCAGCTTCATGACGCTCGGCTGGGCGAGCCTCGAGCCCAGGCACCGGCGCACCGCTCCCGCCGAGGTCGAGCGCCGCATCGCCGCCGCGGCGATCGAGACCCGCTACTACAATCCGGCGGTCCACCAAGCCTGCTTCCAGCTTCCCAATTACGTGCTCGCGCGACTTGTCTGAGCGCTGCTGAGGCGAGGTTCATGCGCCTTAAGCCGTCATCTCCGATTCGGCTGAGGTTATCGCATTTGGCCACCTTACCCTTCGAGACGCGCGCTTCACGCGCTCCTCAGGGCGAGGCGGCCTGAAAGTCCAGCGGATTTCCTTATCCTGAGGAGGGCCGAAGGCCCGTCGCGAAGGACGCGAGACCGAGCGCACTCTGTGCCATGAGACTCCTCTTTCGCGCCATCATGGCGGGTCGTCTGCGCGGGCGGAAGGGCCGATTGCAATTCGCGCGCGATGCCTCGATCATGGCGGTCGGGCAAGCGAGGAGGTGTGGCGTGAGCATCGCTCAGGGAGAGAAGCAAGGACGCGTCGCGGGTGCCGTGGTCACGGGGGCGGCAGGCGACCTCGGCCGGGCGGTCGCCGAGAGCTTCATCGCCGACGGCTATCGCGTCTATGGTGCCGATCTCGCCCCGCTCGAGCCGCGGCGCGGCCTGGTGCCCATAGCCCTCGACGTGACCGAGCGCGGCGCCGTCTTTGCGCTTGCCGAGCGCGCGGCCGAGGAGACGGCACTCTGGGCCTGGATCAACGCCGCCGGCATCGTCGCCGTGCAGCCGGTCGAGGAGGCGGACCCGGAGCTGTGGCACCGCATCATCGCGGTCAATCTCACGGGCACCTTCAACGGCTGCGCCGCGGCACTTTCCGTGCTCAAGCTCGGGGGCGGACGCATCGTCAACGTAGGCTCGCTCTCGGGCCAGGTGGGCGGCGTCGGCCCGCACCCGGCCTACGGCGCGTCGAAGGCCGGCGTCCACGCCCTCACCAAATCCTACGCGCTCGCGGGCGCGCGCTACGGCGTCACCTGCAACGCGGTCGCCCCCTCGGTGCTCGAGGGGCGCATGGGGCGCGAGTTCAACGAGGCGCAGCGCGAGAAGCTCGTCCGCGCCCATCCCCTGCGCCGGCTCGGCCGCATGGCCGAGGTGGTGCACGCCATCCGCTACCTCGCGGACCCCGCCGCGAGCTTCACCAACGGCGTCGTGCTCCCGATCAACGGCGGCGCGCTCATGACCGGATGAGTGGCTCGGCCGGTAGCGCCGCCGCGCGCTAGCTTCGATAGTCGGGCGCTTCCCGGTCGAGGATGCGCTTCAAGGCCTCGAAATGGGGCCGCGCCAACTTGTCGCCTTCGTCGGCGTATTGCTGGGCGGTCTTCGCCGCGATCGCAGCGGGGACGCGGCGCAAGGGCCGGCCCGTCGACATCGCGAGCCATTGGAGCTGGGCCGCGCGCTCGAGGTAGTAGAGGTCGTCGAAGGCCTCGTGCATGCTCCGCCCGGTGACGATGACGCCGTGGTTGGCGAGGAAGAGCAGGCTCTTGTTGCCGAGCGTGCGCATCATGCGGTCGCCCTCGGCCTCGTCGACGGCGAGCCCGTTGTAGTCGTCGTCGTAGGCGATGCGGTCGTGGAAGCCAAGTGCCGTCTGGCTGATCGGCTCGAGTCTGCCGTCCGCGAGCGTGGTGATCGCGGTCGCGTAGGGCATGTGCGAGTGCAGCACGGCACGCGCATGGGGCAGTCCGCGGTGGAGGCGCCAGTGGATGTAGTAGGCGCTGGGCTCGGGCGCGCGCTCGCCCTCGACGAGCCTGCCCTCGCGGTCGAGCAGCAGGAGATGGCTCGCCTTGATCTCCGACCAATGGTAGCCGTGGGGATTGATCAGGAAGAGAGCGTCGCTCCCCGGCACCATGTAGCTGAAATGATTGCAGATGCCCTCGTGCAGGCCGAGACGCGCCGCGAGCCGCAATGCGGCGGCGAGATCGATCCGCGCCTCGCGAATCCGCTCGTCCATGATCGCCTCCGAGAACGTGGCGGCCGCATGTTAGCGGCGCTCGCGGCGATTTTCCAGTCGCCTGGCGCGCCGCATTACACGACGAAGAGCAAGAGCGCCAGCGAGACCATGCCTGCCGCGGCGCAATAGTAGGCGAAGGGGTCGAGCGCCTCGAAATCGTGCTTGCCGAAATAGCGCATGAGAAAGGCGACACTCGCATAGGCGGTGATGCCTGCCGCGAGCCCGGCGAGGAGGGCAACCGCGCCGAGCCCGCCGCCACCTTCGCTCGCGTGCATGAGCTTCGGGACCTCGAGCACGGCGGCACCGGCAATGATCGGGGTCGCGAGCAGAAAGGAGAAGTGCGCCGCCTCCTTGTGATGCAGGCCGCTCAAGAGCCCGCCCACCATGGTCGCCCCCGAGCGCGAGATGCCGGGAATGAGGGCTAGGGACTGCCAAAGCCCGATCATGAGGGCCTTCTTCGCATCCAGGGTTGCGAGCGCGGCCCCCCCGCTCCGCTTCAGGCGCTCGGCAGCGAAAAGCACGACGCCGTTCGCCACCAGGAAGGCAGCCGCCACGAGCGGCGTGCCGAAAAGCGCGCGGAGCGGCTTCTCCAGCGTGAAGCCGATGACGACCGCCGGGATCGTGCCGACCACGACGAGGGCGAAGAGACGCAAATGGGCGGCGCGTTGGCTAGGATCGCCAAGCCCGAGGATCGCGCGCGCGATCTCGATCCAATCGCGCCAGAAATAGAGGAGCAAGGCGGCCGCCGTGCCGGCGTGGAGCACCACGAGGAAAGGAAGAAAATCCCGGCCCCGCTGATCGACCTGCCAGCCAAGGAGCTTCGGCAGAATCACCGCATGCCCGAGGCTGCTCACCGGAAAGAGCTCGGTAACGCCTTGGAGGATGGCGAAGAGGATCGCTTGCAGTGCCGACACGGAAGCCCTCCGGACCCAGCAACATTGGCCGCCGATCGCGGGAGACCCGGGCGGTGCCTCGCTTGTAAAGAGCAAACCCGGCGCTGGCAAGCCGGTGCACCGTGAGGTACTTCCTCGAAGCGCGCGTAAGCCATTGACCCCGTGCGAGAACTACCGGGCTGAATTTGGCCACAAAATAATCGCATCGATGTCGCACCAGACTGCGCGGCCGGCGCTTAGAGTCGACCTATGCGAGGAGGCTCTCTCCTCGCATCCGCGGCCATAATGCCGAAGCGCAAGGAGGTCGCCATGTCGAGCCGCAAAGCCATGTCGCACGATGACGCCAGCAGAACCGATCGCTGGGTTCGCGACGGCGACGCGCTCTGGATTTTATATGCCGTGATCGGTTGGGCAATCGCCTATCTGCTTTATCTGTCGAGCTCAAGCACCTTCCAGCTGGGGCTGTAGCTCCTCGTGCCTGTTTTTTGTGCGTTGAGCGCGGCATGCCTGCTACCCGTGGCTCAGCGGCCGGCGCCGGACGCCCGCTCAAAAGAATCGTTAAATAACGGATTTTGTATATTGGCCGCCGTCGGCATGAATACTCAGTTTACTCAAAATGAGCATGACCCTCGGCTATCGGGGCCTTATCCAAGAAAAGTCTTGCTCATTGGCGACTTCGGTATCACCTTCAATGAGGGCAGCGGCAGGGGGCCGTATACCTGACATCAGGACGAGGTGCCCATGGCGAAGAAAGTCGAGCCCCGCGAGGAACGGCTTCAGCTCATGCTCGACCGGGAGGAACTCCACGCCATCGAGGATTGGCGCTTCCGCATGAGGATGCCGAGCCGCTCGGCGGCCGTCCGCGAGCTCATCCGACGCGGGCTCCTGGTGGAGGCGGACCAAGTGGAGACGCTCGGCAAGCATTCCCGCGACTTCGGCATCACCAGGCCGGGCGGCGGCCGCAGGCGGGGACCGAGCAGCGAAGGGCACTGACGCGCTGACGCGCCGAGCGAAGCGGCGCGCGCCCGCGTTGGCTCGAGCTAGCCCTGCACGGCATAGCCGCCGTCGACCGGGATGGCGGTGCCGGTGATGAAATCCGAGGCGGGGCTGGCAAGAAAGACTGCAATGCCGGCGAGATCGTCGGGCGCGCCCCAGCGGCCCGCCGGCGTGCGCGCGAGCACGCGCTCGTGGAGGCCCGCCACCTCCTTGCGCGCCCGGCGGGTGAGCTCCGTGTCGATCCAGCCCGGCAATACGGAATTGACCTGGATGTTGTCCTTGGCCCAGGCGGTCGCCAGCGCTTTCGTCAGCTGGACCACGCCGCCCTTGCTCGCCGCATAAGGGGTCGCGAAGGAGGCGGCGAAGATCGACATCATCGAGCCGATGTTGATGACCTTGCCGCGGCCGGCGCGCCGCAGCGCCGGATAGGCCGCCTGGCAGCAGTAGAAGATGCTGGAGAGGTTGGTCTCGAGCACGGTGTGCCATTCCTCGAGGGTATATTCCTCGGGGGCCCTCCTGATGTTGGTACCGGCGTTGTTGACGAGAATGTCGAGCGCGCCGAATTGCGCGACCGTCTTGTCGACGAGCGCTTGGCACGCCTTGCGGTCGGTGACGTCGAGCTGGAAGGACGCGGCCTTGGCACCGAGGTCGCCCAAGGCCTTGACCGCGGCGGCGTTCTTCGTCTTGTTCCGACCCGCCACCATGACCGCGGCACCGGCCCCGGCGAGGCCTTGCGCCATGCCGAGCCCGATGCCGCCATTGCCGCCCGTGACGATCGCCACGCGCCCCTTGAGATCGAAAGCCTTCATGGTGCCGCCCTCCTCACCTTCTTCGCTGCGCGGACGCCCCGCCCTGCGGTCGTTCCCACAATTTCCTCAGAGGACGTTGGCGACGCGCGTGAGCGCTTCCTCCGTCGCCTCGAGATCGCTGACGAGTGCCAGTCGGATGTAATTGGCGCTCGCATTCGTGCCGTCCGGCTCGGGCCGCGTGAGATAGGCCCCCGGCAGCACCTTGACCCCAGCCTCGCCCCACAGGCGCTTGGTCGCCGCCTCGCCGTCGCCCACGTCGAGCCAAAGATAGAAGCCGCCCACGGGCCGGTAGAAGCCGAAGCGGCCGTCGAGCACGCGCTCGGCGATGTCGAACTTCGCGCGGTAGGCGGCGCGCGTTTCGAGGACATGCGTCTCCTCGCGCCACAACGCCGTGGCCGCTTCGAGGGTAGCCGTCGGAGTCGCGGCACAGCTGTAGGTGCGCAGGCGGTGGAAGAGCGCCATCGTGCGCGGCGATCCGACCGCGAAGCCGGAGCGCAGGCCGGGCGCGCTCGAGCGCTTGGAGAGCGTGTGGAAGACGAGCAGATTGTCGAGCGAGCCGCCAAGCGCCGCCGCCGCCTCGAGGGCACCCGTGGGCGGCGCGTCGGTCGTGTAGATCTCCGCGTAGCACTCGTCCATCACCAGGAGAAAATCATGCTCGCGGGCGAGCTTGATCGCTCTCTTGAGATAATCGAGGTCCGCCACCGCACCCTGCGGATTGGCCGGCGAGCACAGATACATGAGCTGGGCGCGCGCAAGCGCTTCCGGGCGGAGGGCGTCGAGTGCCGGAAGAAAGCCGCTCTCGCGCGTCGCCGCCATGAAGACGGGCTCCGCACCTGCGAGCACGGCGGCGCCGACGTAGACCTGGTAGAAGGGGTTGGGCATGAAGGCGAGCGGTTGCGCGCCGGCGTCTTGCCGAGGCGTCACCGCGAGCGTCGCCGCCATGTAAAGCCCCTCTCGCGTGCCGGCGCACGGCGAGATCATGGTCTCCGGCTCGATCATCCCCGTCGGCAGGCGATAGCGATTGCCCAGCCAGTCGGCGCAGGCCCGGCGGAACTCGGGCGTGCCGTTGAGCGGCGGATACCGGTTCCAGCTGTCGGAGCATGCATCGATGATCGCGCGGATGAACGCAGGCGGCTGATGCTGCGGCTCGCCTATCGAGAGATCGATCGGCAGCACGTTCGCATGCGGGGTGACGCCCGCAATCAGATCGGCGAGACGCCGAAACGGCGACTCCCGCAACGAGTCGAGACGGCTGTTGAGCATCGCAAAGGACCCGGCTGAGCGCCCGCCGTTGATGAGGACGCGGCCGAGGAGCGTCAGCCGCGTCGCGCGCTACTTTGAGCGGCCTCCGTCGGCACTGTCAAATTCTTTCAGCGGCGCTGAGCGTGGGGCCGGCGACATCTCCGCGAAAAGCGGTACTGGCGTCCGTCTGGCAGGCTGCGGAAAACGAGCTCGAGCTTTCTCATGGTTCGAGACGCGCGGCCTTCGGCCGCGCTCCTCACCATGAGGAAGTTTGTATTTCAAGGCGTTGCCCTCACCCTGAGGAGCCGCCGAAGGCGGCGTCTCGAAGGGCGAGGGCTTTTCCGCGCCGAACTAAGAGCTCTTGGCGAACGAGTACCACTGGTGCGCGCCGTCGAGGCTCGTCCAATAGAAGTCGAGATAGTCGCCTTTGACCGTGGCATGTCCGCCGTTCCACGCCGCAAGCGCGCCATCGAAGACGAGCTCGCTGCCATAGAACTTGTAATGGCCGCGCGAGAGGCCGTTGTAGACGTAGGTCCCGTCGGCGCGCATGTCGAGGGTGCCGGCGACCCCGTTCGTCCCGCGCCAGGTGCCGACGAGGGCGCGCATGGCCTGGATCGGGGACGCCGCCGCAGGCCGCACTGCCGCGTTGGCCGGCTCGCTCGCCATCGGGCTCGCTTGCCGTCGCGGCACTGCCGCCAAATTGCCGCGCTCGACCGTGAAGCGCCCGACCGCGAGGACCAAGCCGCGCGAGTCTTCCGGAACGATGAGGAACTCATAACGGCCGGGCTGCAACTTATCGGCGGCGATGCTGGCCGCGTAGCGTCCGTCGTCGAGCGTCTGCCCGCTCTCTCGGATCACGGCGCGGCGGCTCAAGGCGTCGTCGACGCGGAGGATCATGGCCCGTCTGCGATAGGCCTTGAACGTGCCCGCGATCTCGAGCGTCGTGACGGTGCGCTGAGCGTTCTGCCGCGGCGCGCACGTCAGCGCCGGGCATTGCACATCGCTGAGCGCGGTGCGCGAGAGCGGTGCGGGGCGCTGCGGCTCGGCACCGCATCCGGAAATGAACGCAAGGCAGAACAGGAAGAGCGCGAAGCGCGGCATTAGCTGATCTATATCTATGGTCAAAGCGCGCATACTCTACAATATGATGTGGATTCGGACAAGAGCGCTCGGGATCGCGGTTCTTGCCGACAGGTGCTGCCCCCGCCATGGCCCGAGACGGTGCCGTTGATCTCGATCGTGCGGAAGATGCTGCGCGAGAAAGCAAGCACGAGGTGAGGCGACGGCGCTTCGGGGCGAGATTTTCATTGCTCGAGATTCACGTTCTCTCTATTGAAGCGGCAAGCGCGCAGGGCACCCGCGTCGAGCCGCGCCCAAGACCCGACGGCCGCGAGGACAGAGGACGATGGCGAGACCCAATCGGCCCGCAGGCCGGATGAATGGCGGCCGGGCGCTGGCGGAGATGCTGGCACTCGCCGGAGCCGGGCCCATGTTCGGCATGGCCGGGTTCCAACTGCTCCCCTTCTACGATGCCATCGCTCAACTCGGGCTTCGCCATTTTCTCATCAACGACGAGCGCATGGGTGCCTTTGCGGCGGATGCCTACGCGCGCGTCACCAATCGCCCCGGCATCTGCGATGCGACGCTCGGACCCGGCGCCACCAACCTCGCAACCGCGCTCGCGGAGTCGCTCAATGCGGGAATACCCTTGATCGCGATCACGGGCGACGCCAACCGCGCCCATGCGAACAAGAACATGACGCAGGAATGCCGGCAGACGGAGATGCTGCGGCCGGCGGCGAAGGAGCTGATCCGCGTCGAGCTCACGAGCCGAATCCCGGAGCTCGTGCGCCGCGCCTTCGCGGTTGCCACCTCGGGCCGCCCCGGTCCCGTCGTTCTCGATGTCCCCGAGGATGTCGCCCACGGCGAGCATGAGTTCGGCACCGCGGACTTCTACCTCGACGCGGAAACGGCGGCGGCACCCGCGCGTCGCATGCGCCCGGCAGCAGCCGACGTCGAGCGCGCGGCGAAGCTGCTCGCCTCCGCCAAGCGCCCCCTGCTGCTCGTGGGCGGCGGCGTGCATCTCTCGCTCGCCGGAGCAGCCCTTCTGGAGCTCGCGGAGGCGATCGGCATCCCCGTCGCCCACACGATGAGCGGCAAGGGCGCCATCGCCTGCACGCACCCGCTTTCCGCGGGGCTCTTCGGCCGCTACTCCCGCATCGCCAACGATTTGATTGCGGGCGCGGATTGCCTGCTGGTGGTCGGCTGCAAGCTCGGCGAGATCGCG
>DATEQI010000224.1:0-2755 GCA_035272805.1 Alphaproteobacteria bacterium
TCCACACCTGCTGGCGCTCGCCCTTCTTCCACACCCCGTCGGAGAGCACCGAATCGCCCGTGACCTCGACGAAAGCGCGCCCGAACTCCTGATGCTCCGAGCGTGCCACCTCGCCGCCGAGCTGCTGGCACATGGCCTGGAAGCCGTAGCAGATGCCGAGCACCGGCACGCCGAGCGCGAACACCGCCGCGGGCGCGCGCGGCGAGCTCGCCTCCGTGAGCGAGGCGGGGCCGCCCGAGAGAATGATGGCCTTGGGCGCGAACGCGGCAAGGCTCTCCGCCGTCACTCGGTTATAGGGCTGGATCTCGCAATAGACCCCGCTCTCGCGCACACGCCGCGCGATGAGCTGGGTCACCTGGGAGCCGAAGTCGAGGATGAGGACGCGGTCGGTCATCGAAAGTCAGGGCTCACCACGGCGGCGGAGAGGAGAAGCAAGATTCAGCGCAGAGGCCGCAGGGGGCTCGCAAAGTACGCAAAGGATAAGCTTCCTTCTCGGCGCCCTCCGCGCATCCTCTCGCGTCCTCCGCGCTAAAAACTCTCTTTTCAGTCGGCCTTGGCGCCATCGCTCGAGCGGTTGAGCGCGCGGGCGAGGTCGGGCCAGCCGTAGGCGATCTCGCGCACGACGACGCCCCACAAGCGCTCCTTGCGGATCGCCACAGCCGCCCCACCCATCGTCTCATAGAAGAAGCGCGAGGGGTTGCGCGCCAGCACCCAAAGCATGGCGCTGCGGAACTCGCGCTCGTCGAGGCGCTGGAAGGCGCCTTCGAGGAGCCGGGTACCGACCCCGCGGTTCTGGAAATCGGGGGCGACGTAGAGCGTGTAGACCTCGCCGTCGTAGCGCTCGAGCGGGCCGCGGGTGCGGCCCGCGCTCACGAAGCCGACGACGCCCACCTTGTCCTCCTCCGCCACCAGCACGAGCTCGCCCTCGCGCTGGCCCATGAGCAGGCTGTTCCAGCTAGCCCGATGGTTCTGCTCCCGCATGCCTGCGAGCACGCGCTCGGGCAGCAGGCCGGCATAGGTCGCCCGCCAGGTCTCGACATGGATCCGGGCGATCGCCGGGGCGTCGGACGGATACGCCTGTCGCACGAGCATCATGGCAAAACGCTAGCACGACTTTTCCCCCGCGTCAGCCTCGCTCGAGGACGGCAACGAAAAATCCATCGGTACCGTGGCTTGCCGGCGTCAGAAGCAAGGTCTCGGCCGTGGTGGGAGCGCTGCCGCCCACGGTCTCCGCCCACAGGGGCGCCACGGGGACGAGGCGGAAGGCGGGATCGCGCGCCAAGAAGCCGCTTACCTGGGCCTGATTCTCCGCCGGCAGCAGCGAGCAGGTCGCATAGACGAGCCGGCCGCCCGGCTTTACGAGCCGCGCGGCACTCGCGAGGATATCGCCTTGCAGACGCAACAGCTCGTCGAGATCTTCGGCCCGGATGCGCCATTTGGCGTCCGGATTGCGCCGCCAGGTGCCGCAGCCGGTGCAGGGGGCGTCCACCAGCACGCGATCGAAGCTTGCCTTGTGGCGCTTGACCCACGGATCGCGGTGGCTCGCCAGCACGCGCCGCGTCACATTGTGCGCACCGGCCCTCCTCAGGCGGAGTGCCGCGCGCGCGATGCGGCCCTCGCGCACGTCGAGCGCCATGATCTGGCCGCGGTTCCCCATCGCGGCGGCGAGCGCCAAGGTCTTGCCGCCCGCGCCGGCACAGAAGTCGCACACGCGCTGGCCCGGCCGCGCATCGGTGAGAAGGGCGACGAGCTGCGAGCCCTCGTCCTGCACCTCGATCAAGCCTTGCTGGAAGGCCTTGGTGCCGGCGATGCCGGTGCGGCCCGAAAGCCGCAGGCCGAGCGGCGAGCGGGGCGTGGGTACGGCTTCGATACCGGCGCTCGCAAGCGCCTTGAGCGCATCCTCGCGGGTACCCTTGAGAGTATTGACGCGCAGATCGACGGGGGCCTCGCCTTGGAGTGCCGTGAGCTCGCGCTCGAGCTCGGCGCCGAAGACTTGCGCCAGCGGGGCGAAGAGCCATTCCGGAATCTCGTAGCGCACCCAGTCGGGCTGGTCGGGATGGGCGAGCGTATGGCCCTCGAGCGCGCGCGCAAAGGCGCGCTCGGCCGCCTCCAGGGGCTTCGGGTGGTATTCAGCGCCGTCGAAGGCAGCGGCGAAGTGCATCGCGCGCCAGCCCTCGATGAGGGCAAGGGCCGCGATCATGTGCGCGCGGCCTGGCTCCAGCCCGGCCGCCTTTTTCTCGCGCATCCACCACTCGAGGGCGGCGCGGCGGCGCACCACGCCGTAGAAGAGGTCGGAGACGGCGTGGCGGTCCTTCGAGCCGATATAGCGGCGGGCGCGGAAATACTCCGAGAGCGTCTGATCGGCGGGAGGGCCCGAGGATACGATCAGCGCCAAGAGCTCGATCGCCGCCTCGATGCGGGCGGCGGGGGTCATTTCTCCTTGCCGCCCTGAACCCTGGGGCTCAGCGCTCGGTCCAGTAGTTGGGCGACTCGCGCGTGATCACCACGTCATGAACATGGCTCTCGCGCAGGCCCGCATTGGTGATGCGCAGGAACTTGGCGCCTTTCTGCAGCTCCGCGATCGAGACGCTGCCCGTATAGCCGAGTGCCGAGCGCAACCCCCCCACCAGCTGGTGGATGATCGCCGCGGCCGGGCCGCGATAGGGCACGCGGCCCTCGATCCCCTCGGGCACCAGCTTGAGGGTGTCGGCGATCTCGGCCTGGAAATAGCGGTCGGCCGAGCCGAGCGCCATGG
>DATEQI010000225.1:0-6914 GCA_035272805.1 Alphaproteobacteria bacterium
CGAGCCAGTCGCTGCGGTGCGCCATAAGGACGGCGTCCATCGCGTCCACCAGTGCTGCATCGCCCTCGCTCTTGAACACCCAGGTGCCGATCTCGGGCTCGTTCGTGCGCAGATGGAGGATGGCGTCGTCGAGCGCGCGCGCAAGAGCGAGCGGCCAGAATTCGGCACCCGCGGCGTGGATGGCCACGACACTCTCGGGCACGGGCGTTGCGGGTCCGAGCACCATGAATTCCGCCGTGCGCAGAGCGCGGTCGAGGCTCACGCGCAAAGCGGGATAGAGGATGCGCTCGCTCTCGCGCGTGACCGCAAGGGGCGCAAGGCGGATGCCCTTGGCCCCTGCCGGCCGCGGCGAGCCTTCGGCCAGCACTCGCGCGCGGGCCTTCGCCGTCTCCTCGAGCTTCGAGCGCGGCACGAGCTCGTCGACGAGGCGCCAGTCGAGGGCGCGCTTGCCCCTCACCCCTTCCTCGGTGGTGCAAAAGAAATCGGCGCGGTCGCGGCGCACCTTGCGCTTGTCGACGAGGCGCGTGAGGCCGCCGGTACCGGGTAGGACGGCCAGGAGCGGCACCTCGGGCAGCGACACCGAGGTGTTGCCGTCATCGGCCATGACGATGAAGTCGCAGGCGAGTGCCAACTCGTAGCCGCCGCCGGCGCACGGCCCGTTGACCGCGCAGACGAAGGCCAGCCCGCCGTGCCGGCTCGCGTCCTCCATGCCGTTGCGCGTCTCGTTGGTGAATTTGCAGAAATTGACCTTCTCGTTGTGGCTCACCTGGCTCAGCATGCGGATGTTCGCACCCGCCGAGAAGACGCGCTCCTTGCCCGAGGTGAGCAGCACGGCACCCACCTCAGGATGCTCGAAGCGGATGCGCTGCAGCGCGTCGTGGAGCTCGATGTCGACGCCCAAGTCATAGGAGTTGAGCTTGAGCTCGTAGCCCGCCTTGAGGCCGCCATCCTCCTTCACGTCGAGGACGAGGATGGCGAGCCGGCCCTCGATGGCGAGCTTCCAATGCTGGTAGCGCTCCGGCTCGGTCTCGAAGCTGATCATGGCAAGTCCCGCCTTGGTTCGGCCCGCAGGCTTGCAGGCACTATATTTCATATAACAGGGAACGCAAGCACTATTTTGCGCAAGAGCAGCGCTTAGGCGCGCAAGCGAGCAGCGCGCTCGGGGGAGATGCCGACGGCGCGCAAGAGCTCGCTCAGGCTTTCCTCCTCGCTCCGTCCGGTGGTGTCCACCACGGCGTCCGCCTTGGCGTAGAGCGGATCGCGCTCGGCGAGGATGCTGCGCAGGTCCGCCATCGCCTCGGCATTGCCGGCCATCGGGCGATAGTCGCCCTGGGCGATGACGCGGCTCATGTGCTCCTCGGCCGCCGCCTTGATCCAAACGGTGTAGCAGGCGCGCAGCAGGAGCTCGTAAGTGCCCGGCTCGGAGACGATGCTGCCGCCGGTCTCGATGACTGCGCGCTCGTGACTCTGCAGCACGCGCTCGAGCGCGCGCCGCTCGAGGCGGCGGTAGGCGGCCTGGCCCGAGAGCGAGAAGATCTCGCTGAGGCTCATGCCGGAATCGCGCTCGATCTCGGCCCCCAAGTCGAGAAAGGGAGCGCCGAGACGCTCTGCAAGGCGGCGCCCAAGCGTGGTTTTGCCGGCTCCGCGCAGACCGATGAGGGCGAGGCGGCTGCCGCGCTCGCCGCCCAAGGCCTGACCGAAGTGCGTGCGCAGGAGGCCGTGCGCCTGGGCGAGCTCCTCGGGCGAGAGCCGCTCGAGAAGCTGGCGCACGAGGGTGAATTCGACGGCACGATCAGGCCCCTCGCGCGTCAGATCGGCGAGCGGCAGACCCATGGCGCGGGCGATCTGGCGCAGCAAGAGAATCGAGACATTGCCCTGTCCGCTCTCGAGCTGGGCGAGATAACGCTCCGAGACGCCCGAATCGCGCGCCAGGATCTTGCGCGTCATGCCGCGCCGGGCGCGCGCATTGCGCACGCGCTCCCCGATCTGCCTGAGATAGGCTTCGCTGCCGTCGAGTGCCACGGCGTTATGCCTCTCGAGCGTTCGCGACGGCGCCATCGCCTGGTCTCCGTTGCCCGCTGAAACCACGAGGAGAAGCCTACACTGGATTTGGACTATATGCAATATAATGCTTGTCACTGGCTCGAGAATGCACTATGGTCGGGCATCTGTCGCCGCGCTTGCCGCTGCCCGGCGTTGGGGGAGAAGTCGTGAGCACGTCCTTTACCATCCTTGTCGGGACCATGACCGGCACGGCCGAGCTCGTGGCCGAGGAAATCAAGGATGCGCTCGAGCCCAAGGGCCATGCTATCGAGATCCGGGTGATGGATGGCCTCGATGCGCAGGTATTCGAGGCCGGCCGCACCTATCTCATCTGCACCTCGACCTACGGCCAGGGCGACGTGCCCGACAATGCGACGCGGCTCTACGACGATCTCAAAGAGCGCCGGCCCGATCTTTCCGGCGTGCGCTATGGCGTGCTCGCGCTGGGCGACCACACCTATGCGCAGACCTTTTGCCATGGCGGCCAGCGTTTCGACGAGCTCCTCGACGCGCTTAACGCCGAGCGGATCGGCGCTATGATGAAGCACGACGCGAGTGCCGGCACCGTGCCGGAGGAGGCGGGGGTTGCCTGGGCCGAGGCGTGGGTCGCAGACCTTGCCGCCCGCCTGAGCGAAGCCGCCTGAAATCGACAGCGGGGATTGCGATGGAACGAGAAGCATTCGAGAAGCTGGTGTCAGAAGTCACCCGCGCGCTCGCCGGCAAGCCGCTCGATGCAGCGCTTGCGGCCGAGCTCAACGCCAAGTTCCCGCCGGCCGGTGCCGCCTTCAAGGCGATCGAGGCCGCCTGCCACGAGGCGATCAAGGACGGCTGGATGTGCAATCGCGCGGCCGGCGGCATCAAGTTCGGCCGCGTCGCCAAGCCCTCCGCGGCACTTGCCGGCTTCAGCATCGACGTGGTGGACATGGCCGACGTCAAGGGGCCGCACCATCGCCATCCGCAAGGCGAGATCGACATGATCATGCCGATCACGCAGGGTGCGGCGTTCGACGGCCATGGCGCGGGCTGGTGCGTCTACGCGCCCGACACCGCCCATCACCCGACCGTGAGCGGCGGCCGCGCCCTCGTCCTTTACCTCCTGCCCGCGGGCGCCATCGAGTTCACCGGGGCGTGAGGCTTCGGCCGCAATGAGCGCCCCAAAGCCCTTCACCGTCGTCGACCGCTCCACCTCGCCGCCGCGCGTGCAGCTCCCGCGCCTCTACAATGCGGCGGTCGATTTCATCGATCGCCATCTCGCGGAAGGACGCGGCGAGAGGATCGCGGTGCGCGACGACCGCGGCAGCACCAGCTACCGCGAGCTCGCCGAGCGCGTGAACCGCAGCGGCAACATGATGCGCGAGCTCGGCATCCGGACCGAGGACCGGGTCCTCATGCTGATGCTCGACAGCGTCGATTTTCCGGCACTCTTCTTCGGGGCGATCAAGCTCGGCGCCGTGCCGGTGCCGCTCAACACGCTGCTCACCACCGACGACTACGACTTCATGCTGCGCCACAGCCGCGCGCGCCTCCTCGTGGTGTCGGCGCCGCTCTACGACAAGGTGGCACCCGTCCTCGCGCGGCACAGCTTCCTCGAGGGCGTGGTGGTCGACGGCGCGGGCGCCCACGGCAAGCCCGTCCTCGCCGAGCTCGTCGCCAAGGCCTCGCCCCGGCTCGAGGCGGCGCCCACGCTGGCGGACGACATCGCCTTCTGGCTCTATACCTCGGGCTCGACCGGCCAGCCCAAGGCCGCCGTCCACCTGCAAAGCGACATGGTCTACGCTTCTGAGCTCTACGCGCTGCCCGTCCTCGGCATTAGCGAGGACGACGTGGTGTTCTCGGCGGCGAAGCTGTTCTTTGCCTACGGCCTCGGCAACGGCATGTATTTCCCCTTCCGCGTGGGGGCGACGGCACTCCTCATGGCCGAGCGGCCGACGCCGCAGTCGGTGGCGAAGCAGCTCGTCGAGCAGCGCCCGACGCTCTTCTTCGGCGTGCCGACGCTCTATGCGGCTCTCCTTGCCGACCCGGCCCTTCCGGGCAAGGGCGAGCATGCCTTGCGCGCCTGCGTCTCCGCGGGTGAGGCGCTGCCTGAGCCGATCGCGCGGCACTGGAAGGAGCATGTCGGGGTCGAGATCCTGGACGGCATCGGCTCGACCGAGATGACCCATATCTTCATCTCCAATCGCCCGGGCGAGCTGCGTTACGGCAGCACGGGGAAAGCCGTGCCGGGCTACGAGCTCAAGCTCGTGGGAGACGACGGCGCCCTGGCCGGGCCCGGCGAGATCGGCGATCTCTATGTGAGCGGGCCGTCGAGCGCCATCATGTATTGGAGCGACCGGGCGAGGAGCCTCGAATCCTTCCACGGGCGGTGGACCAAGACCGGCGACAAATATTTGGTCGACGCGGACGGCTTCTACCTCTACCAGGGCCGCTCGGATGACATGCTCAAGGTCGGCGGCATTTTCGTCTCGCCCTTCGAGGTCGAGGCGGCGATTGCGAGCCATGACGCGGTCCTGGAGGCGGCGGTCGTCGGCCATGACGACGAGAACAAGCTCGTCAAGCCCAAGGCCTTCGTGGTGCTCAAGAGCGGCATCTCGCCTTCAGAGGCGCTTGCCGAGGCGCTCAAGGCCCATGTGAAGGCCAAGCTCGCGCACTACAAGTTCCCGCGCTGGATCGAATTCGTGCCGGAGCTGCCGAAGACGGCGACCGGGAAAATCCAGCGCTTCAAGCTCAGACGGATGTGAGCGGCCGCAGCCGATGATGTGGCTCACGGTTGCGGGTAGGCACCTCGAGGTGGTGCGCTACCGGCCGCGCGGGAGTGCAAGCGCGGCTCCGCGGCCGACCCTCGTCTTCCTCCATGAGGGCTTGGGCGCGGTCGGCTTGTGGCGCGATTTCCCGCAGGCGCTCGCGGACGCCACGGGCTGCGCCGCACTCGCCTATAGCCGCCAGGGCTACGGCCGCTCCGATCCGGTCACCCTGCCGCGGCCGTTGAGCTTCATGCACGACGAGGCGCGGGGTGCGCTCCCGGCCCTCCTCGCCGCCGCAGGGATCGAGGAGGCGATCCTCGTCGGCCACTCGGACGGGGCTTCGATAGCACTCATCTACGCGGGCGAGAACGGGAGGCGCCTCCGCGCCCTCGTGCTCGAGGCCCCCCACGTCTTCGTCGAGGAGTCAGGCATCGCCTCGATCGCGCGCGCGCGCGAGAGCTACCGCACGGGCGATCTGCGCGAGAAGCTCGCCCGCCATCACGGCGCCAACGTCGACGGCGCCTTCTACGGCTGGGCCGACAGCTGGCTCGATCCCGCGTTCAAAACCTGGAACCTCGAGGAATTCCTCCCCGCCATCAAGGTGCCGACCTTGGTGATCCAGGGCGAAAGCGACGAATACGGCACGCGCGAGCAGGTCGAGCGTATCCGCCGCCAAGTGTCGGGCCCGGTCGAGTGCCTCATCCTCCCCCACTGCGGTCATTCGCCGCACCGCGACCAGCGCGCGGCGACGCTTAAGGCGATGGCGGAATTCATCCGCAGAGTGCTGTGAGGTGGGGCGACCTCCGCTGGTGCGACAGGCACCTATTGTCCTGGTTCTGAAATTCTCCACCCTAGGAAAACATGCGTCATTGCGAGGCGCCCGAAGGGCAACGAAGCAATCCAGGGAGGGCCTCGCACCAGCGACCCTGGATTGCTTCGCTGCGCTCGCAATGACGGTCATCTCCGGGTGAGACGAACTTCCCGATTGCGACGCTACGGCTCTACCAGCTCGATCTGCTCGGGGTGGCTCACCTCGATGATCGGGCCATTCCACCAGCGGATGAAGCCGCGCACGCGCACGCGCCGGCCCGCGAGCGAGGCGGGCTCGATCCCCGCCGCGGCGAAGAGGCGCTTGCTTTCGGGGAGGAGGACCGCGGTGAAGCCGCTCCGCGCGTCCGTGCCCATGCGCAGGAACTCGTGGCTGCCGCGGCGGTTGACCTCGTCGATCTTGCCCTCGACGAGCTCGAAGCTGTCGAGGTGGCGGCGCGCCTCTTCCGGGACCAAGACCGCGAAACTGCGCGCGGCCCACAGGCCGCGGCGCTTGTCGCGCGCCTCGCGCTCGCGCTCGAGCATGGCGGACGCCAGCGCGCGGTTGTCCTTGTGGGTGAGCACGCGGGCGAGGCCTTGCGCCAGAAGCTCGCCCTCGAGCCACAGCCCGTCCGCGCGATAGAGCTGCGCCAAGAGGCGGCCGTAGCGATCGCTTTTGCGTCCCGCGTAGACGAGGCGCACCTCTTGGCCGAGGGCGAGCTCGCGCAAGGCGGCACCGGCGCGCTCGGCAAGCGGCCAACGCCGGCCGGCCTCGGCATCGAGCGGAGGCTTGGCTGCCATGATCCCCATGAGGCGCACGACGCGGCCGTCCTCGAGCTCGAGCGTGTCGCCGTCGATGACGGCCTTCACGCGCGCGCTCTCGCCCGCTTCGAGCGGCGCCGTCGCTGGCGCTTCGGCGGCAAACGCAGCACCCGCGCGGGCTCCCGCGAAAGAAGCGAGGAGGGCCGCAAGAAGGGCCGCAAGCGCGCGCGGAGCATGGCGGATTGGGCCGCCTTCCCGGCTAGGCAGCTCCATGCGCGCATCGTACACTCGCGCCCGCCCCGTGCCCAGGAGAGGCCGATGCCGCCACAGAAGGAGCTCTACCCCGAGATCCAGCCGCACCAGAGCGGCATGCTCAAGCTCGACGGCGTTCACACCATGTATTGGGAGGTCTCCGGCAATCCCCAGGGAGCGCCCGTCGTCTTTCTCCACGGGGGTCCGGGTGCCGGCACCACGCCGACCCACCGCCGCTTCTTCGATCCCGGGCATTACCGCATCGTGCTGTTCGACCAGCGCGGCGCCGGTCGCTCGCTTCCCTTGGGC
>DATEQI010000226.1:0-4645 GCA_035272805.1 Alphaproteobacteria bacterium
CTTCGCGCGCGGCGGCTATGAGCGAGATTGAGCCAGACGATGCGGGTCGGTGGGCAGGCTATGCGCGCAAGGCCGCGAGCGCCTCGCTGAGCGCCAGGAAGATGTGGTAGGGCGTCGTGCCGGGGAGCGCGGTCGCCACCGGCTCGAGCTTGCGCTCGAGGCTCTCGCGCCAGCCGCCGTCGGCGAGGAGATATTTGTCGAAGAGGAATTGGACAAGCGGGACCAGGCTCGCCCGCGCCCCCTTCGCAGCGCCGACGCGGGCACGGCTCGCGTGCGCCTTGATGCGCTCGGCCTGCGGCCAGATGCGCTTGCTGTCCTTGATGACGAGTCCCTCCCGGTCGACCGCGTCGAACACGCCGCCGGCTTCGGGATCGACGCCGTGCCGCTCGGCCCACTCGAAGAGGCGCTCGGCGGCCGGCAGCGTGCGCGCGTCGCTCCAGAGATTGGAGCCCTCGCGCAGTATCCAGCACCACTCGAAATGGTGTCCGGGCTCGACGCGGCGGCCGGTCTCGCGTTGCGGCAGACCCCTCTCGTCGAAGAATTCGCCGAGGGTGCCGCCCTGCGCATCGAAAAGATGGCGATGGAAGAGGTCGACGACGGCGTTGGCATCCTCCTTGAAGGCGGGCTCCCCGCCCGCCGCGAAGAGAGCGACGTAAGCTTCGAGGAGATGCATGTGGGGGTTCTGATTGAGCTTGCGGTCGCCGACGCTCCAGTCCTGATCGGCAGCGCTCGCGAACCAGCCTGAGGGCAGGCGCAGGTGCCGCTTCAGGAGAAGGTTGGTCTCGTGCGCAATCGCGAGCGCCTCGCGCGCGCGGAAGGCACGGTAGTAATGCGCGAGGCCGAACATGGCAAAGGCGTGGCCGTAGAGGTCCTTCGTGGTGTCGCGCGGCATGCCGGCAAGATCGACCTTGAAGATCCAGCCGCCGAAGCGGTCATCCCAGAAGTGCTTCACGAGATAATCGTAAGCGCGGTGCGCGAGGCTCGCGAAAGCCGGCTCGGGGATGCTGCGCGCAGCTTCGCTGAACACATAAAGCTGGCGGCCGAGAACCGTGAGCCTGCGGTAGTCGAGCGGCGAGGGCGAGTGGTCGACCTCGAGCCGCTCGTGGAACCCGCCGCGCGCATGGTCCCAGCCGTGCTCCGCCCAGAGCGGCAGGAGCCCGCGGAAGAGATAATCCTCGATCTTCCGGCGGAGAGCTGGTGCCGCGCTGTCCATCGGCATTCCTTATATGCCCGGCGTCCGCTCCGGAAGACCCGGCGCGAGCGCGGCGACGACGCGCCGGAGTGGCGGCTGCGGCCGCGGCCGCCGCAGCCCGCTCGGGGGCCGGCCTGTTAGCTCCGGGCACTACCTTCGCCGGCGGTGGGCGGGCCCCAACGTCCCGCCGTTTCGGGGTTCGCTCGGCTGCCGTCGGCGCTCTCGCGCTCCGCATCCCGGCATAGCATACTATGTCGCGCGGCTGCAGGAAGCGCTCAGTCGAGCCCGCGCCTCAAAGGCGGGCGATGGAAAACGCGCGACGAGGAGGAGGAGAAGGCCACCATGCCGGCATCACCACGTTGGAAGCGGCGTCCCGAGGGTGCGACCTGGGGCGACTACGGGCCCGACGACGAGCTCGGGCGCCTCAATCTCCTGACGCCCGAGAAGGTGAAGCAGGGTGTCGCCGAGGTGCGCGAGGGGCTCACCTTCTGCCTGAGCCTGCCGCTCGATTATCCCGGCGGCAACGTGCTGAACCCGCGCCGCCACCCGCCGGTGCTCAGGCCTACGCTGCGCAACAACCGCCCGAACTTCATCTATCGCACGGAGCTGGAGGACCCCAAGCTCACCGACGTCATCAATGACGATGCGGTCATCCTCCATCTGCAGTACTCGACGCAGTGGGACAGCCTCGCGCACGTGGGCGCGCTCTTCGATGCCGATGGCGACGGCGCGCCGGAGCCCGTCTTCTACAACGGCTATCGCGCGGGCGAGCACATCCTCGGCCCGGAGGACGCGCGCGACGCGGGTGCGGTGGGCGAGGTCCCCGCGCGCTCGACCTCGGTCGCGTTGAAGCTCGGCGTGGAGAACATGGCGCTCAAATGCATGCAGGGGCGCGCCGTCATGATCGATCTCCGCGCCCATTTCGGGCGCGCGCGCACGGTCGTGGGCTACGACGAGCTCATGCGCGTATTGCAGGCGGACAAGGTCGCGGTCGAGCCCGGCGACATGGTTTGCCTCCACACCGGCTTCGCCCAGCTCATTCTCGAGATGAACAAGAAACCCGACGCGAGCGTCCTCGCGAGCGCCTGCGCAGCCCTCGATGGGCGGGACAAGCGGCTCCTGCAATGGATCACGGATAGCGGCCTCGTTTCGCTCATCGCCGACAATTACGCGGTCGAAGCCTTTCCGGCGCGTGCCGGGCAGGGCAACTGCGCGGCACTGCCGCTCCACGAGCACTGCCTTTTCAAGATCGGCGTCAATCTCGGCGAGATCTGGCATTTGACGCCGCTTGCCGAGTGGCTGCGTGCGCGTGGACGCCACCGCTTCCTCTTGACCGCACCGCCGCTGCGCCTGCCGGGTGCGGTGGGCTCGCCGGCGACGCCGGTCGCGACGGTGTAGGCGCTGGGAAGGCAACGAGCGTGAGTTGGATCACCGGCGTCGGCCTCACCGCCTTTGGCCGGCTCGAGGGCCGCACCACGCTCGACCTCATGGCCGAGGCGGCGAGTGCCGCACTCTCTGATGCCGGGCTCGAGCGCCGCGAGGTGGACGGCGTGCTCTGCGGCTACTCGACGACGCTCCCGCATCTCATGCTCGCGACCGTGTTCTGCGAGCATTTCGGCCTCGAGCCGAGCTACGCGCACGGCATGCAGGTGGGCGGTGCCACGGGCTTCGCCATGGCGATGCTCGCGCACACGCTGGTCGAGGCGGGTATCGCGCGCCACGTGCTCATCGTGGCCGGCGAGAACCGCCTCACCGGGCAAGGCCGGCAGAGCGCGGTCGAGACGCTTGCTCAGGTCGGCCATCCCCAATACGAGGTGCCGCTTGGCCCCACCATTCCCGCCTATTACGGCCTCGTCGCTTCGCGCTACATGCATGAGCACGGCATCGCCGAGGCCGAGCTCGCCGAGCTCGCGGTGCTCATGCGCCGGCATGCGGCGATGCATCCGGGCGCCCAGTTCAAGGAGCCCATCACGGTTGCCGACGTGCTCGCCTCGCGGCCGATTGCCGCACCGCTCAAGCTCCTCGACTGCTGCCCCGTCTCGGACGGCGGTGCGGCCTTCGTGGTGAGCCGCGAGCGCACAGAAGGAGCCGGTATCAGGGTGCGCGGCTGCGGCCAGGCCCACACGCACCAGCACGTCAGCGCCGCCGCGAGCCTGACCGAGTTCGGCGCGCGCACGGCGATGGAGCGCGCGCGAGCCACGGCGAAAGTGGCGCTCAAGGACGTGCGTTATGCCGCCATCTACGACAGCTTCACGGTGACGCTTGCGATCCTCCTCGAGGAGCTCGGGCTTTGCGGCCGCGGGGAGGCGGGCGAGCTGGCGCGCGCCGGACATTTCAGTTACGACGGCGCCTTGCCCGTCAATACCCACGGCGGGCTCTTGTCCTACGGCCATTGCGGGGTGGGCGGTGCCATCGCCCATCTCGTCGAGACGGCGGTGCAGATGACCGGCCGCGCCGGCGCGCGCCAGGTCAAGGACGCGTCTCTGGCACTCCTCCATGGCGACGGCGGAATCATGTCGTCCCACGTGAGCCTCTTCCTGGAGCGCGTGCGATGAGTGCGGTCTCGGGCCGGCGGCTCGCGGACTGGACCCAAGGGACGGAGGCGATCGTCTATCAGCGGTGCAGCGGCTGCGGCCGCGTCTGGTACTTCAGGCGGGGCTTCTGTCCCCGCTGCGGGGCCGAGCGGGTCGAGGATCACCTCGCCTCCGGCCGCGGCGTCGTGCATGCGGCGACCATGGTGCACAGGGCACCCGTTGCCGCGCTCGCGGCCGCAATACCTTATCTCGTGATCCTCGTCGACGCCGAGGAGGGCTTTCGCCTCATGGCCCATGGCGAGCGGGAGCTCGCGATCGGCGATGCCGTCGAAGCCGGATTCACGCATCTCGCCGGCCGACTCATCCCCTATTTCCGCCGTCGAGGATAAAGGAGGCGCATGTCCATCGAGAGCTTGAGGCCGGCGTTGGCCCCCAAATCGGTCGCGATCATCGGGGCGTCCGAGAATCCCAACAAGATCGGCGGCCGGCCGGTCGCTTACCTGGCCCGCTTCGGCTTCGGCGGCAAGGTCTATCCGATCAATCCGCGGCGCGAGGAGGTGCAGGGATTCCGCACCTTCCCCGACCTCGCGAGCCTGCCCGAGGTGCCGGAGACGGCAATCGTCGCACTACCCGGCGACGCCGCCGTGGCCACCGTCGAGGAGTGCGCGCGCCGCGGGGTCAAAGTGGCGCTCGTCATGTCCTCCGGCTTCGGCGAGACCGCGTCGGCCGAGGGACGTGCCAAGGAGCGCCATATGGTCGAGGTGGCGCGCGCCCACTCCATGCGCCTGATCGGACCCAACACGCAAGGCCTGGCGAACTTCGGCACGGGCGCCATCCTGAGCTTCTCGACCATGTTCATCGAGCAGGAGCCCGCGGACGGGCCGGTCGCCATGTGCAGCCAAAGCGGCGCCATGAGCGT
>DATEQI010000227.1:0-2960 GCA_035272805.1 Alphaproteobacteria bacterium
TAGAGGTTCTGCATCGCGATGGGGCGCGCCAGCGGAAGGGCAGCGGAGGTCAAGATCATCTGCGCGAACTTGTAAGCCGGCATCGTCGAGCCGCCGATGTAGCGCACCTTGCCCTCGCGCACGAGCACCTCGAGCGTCGCCATGAGCTCGGCGATCGGCGTCACCCCGTCGAGACGATGGACGTAGAGGAGATCGACATAGTCGGTGCCGAGGCGCTTCAAACTCTGCTCGACCGCGCTGAGCAAATGCTTGCGCCCGACGCCGACACCATTCGGGCGCTCGCTCATCGCCAAGCCGACCTTGGTCGCGATCACCACCTCCTCGCGCGGCGCATAGTCCAAAAGCGCTGCACCGAGAATTTTCTCGCTCTCGCCCGCGTTATAGGTGTCGGCCGTGTCGAAGAAATTGATGCCGCGATCAAGCGCCCGCTTGATGAAGGGGCGGCTCTCGCTCGCATCGAAGGCGCCCCAGCCGCGCCGGCCCTTGGCCCCCCAGGCATTGCCGCCGAGCCCGATCACGCTCACCTGGAGGCCGCTCCGGCCGAGGGTCCGGTAACGCATCGCCATGAGAACCTTGCCTTCCTCGCCTGTTGCCGCACCGCACGAAGCGGTATCGCGCGCCGCCGTCAGTCTCGGCAAAACCGCTCGCCTGTCAACCGGCGATCGGGCGCCCTGAGCCTACTCGTCTCGCGGATGACCCTCGACAGCGCTCGCCTGACGCGCGATCCTCCGGCGGCGGGCGCGCGCGATGGCGAGGGGCGATGGAACGGCTCGAGTGCGAGGTGGCGATCGTGGGCGGCGGCATCATGGGTGCGAGTGCCGCCCTTCACCTGCAGAAGCTCGGCCGCAAGGCAGCGCTCCTCGAGCGCGGCTTCATCGGGGCGCAAGCGAGCGGCGTCAATTTCGGCAATATCCGGCAGCAGAACCGCTACCTGCCGCAGCTTCCCCTCTCCATGCGCGCGCGCGAGATCTGGGGCCGGCTCGAGAAGCTCGTCGGAGAGGACTGCGAATTCGCACCCCTGGGGCACCTGATGGTGGCCTACGACGAGGCCGACATGGCGAAGCTCGAGAGCTGGGCCGAGGGTGCAGCACATTACGGGCTCGCGGCCGAGCTGATCGGGCGCAACGCCTTGCCGGCGCGCTTTCCCTGGCTCGGACGCGACCCCGTCGGCGCCTCCTTCGTGGCCGCCGACGGCCATGCCAACCCGCGGCTCGTGGCGCCCGCCTTCGGCCGTGCCGCGCGCGCTGCAGGTGCCGAGGTGCGCGAGCATTGCGAAGTGACGACGATCGTCAAGGACGGCCACCACTTCCTCCTCGAGACGGCAGGGGGTTTCAGCGTGCGCGCCGATTCACTCCTCAACGCGGCGGGTGCCTGGGGCGACCGCATCGCGGCCGCGTTCGGCGAGCCGGTGCCCTTGACGCATCTCGGTCCGCTCGTCGGCGTGACCGAGCCGGTGCCCTATTTCCTGCCGCCCACGGTGGGGGCGGCCGACGGCTCGGTCTATGTGCGCCAGGTGCGGCGCGGGAACATCGTCTTCGGCGGCGGGCCGCGCACTCCGCTCGAGCTCGATGAGCGCTTCGCCCGTGTCGTGCCTCAGTGCCTCAAGGAGCAGTTCGCCCGCCTCCAACGCCTCATCCCCGCCTTGGGACATCTTCAGCTCATCCGCAGCTGGAGCGGGGTCGAGGGCTTCCTTCCCGACATGATTCCCGTCATGGGGCCGAGTGCCACCACGCCGGGCCTCTTCCACGCCTTCGGCTTCTGCGGCCATGGCTTCGCGCTTGGCCCCGCGGTGGGTGCGGTGATGGCCGAGCTGATCGCGACCGGCAAGAGCGAGACGCCGATCGCCGATTTCACCATCGCGCGCTTTGCGAAAAGCTGAGCGCGCGTCGCATCCCGTGAGCACGACCGCCCCCTTCGCGCAATAAGAGCGTTGACAGCGCCGCCAGCGACCCGGACTCTAGCGCTCACGAGCGCAGCGGGCATCGCCCGAGATCGGCGGCAGGGGGCAAGGCGGATAGCGGCATGTCTTATCGCATCGGCGTCGATATCGGCGGCACCTTCACGGATTTCTGCGTCTTCAACGAAGCGTCGGGCGAGCTCCACTCCCTCAAGGTGCTCTCCACCCCCGAGGAGCCGGGCTCGGAAGTCATCGAGGGCGTGCGGCAGATCAGGAGCCGCTTCGGCGTCGAGCCCGGCGAAGTCGTCTATTTCACCCATGGCACGACCGTCGGCATCAACACGGTCATCCAGCGCAAGGGCGTGCGCCTCTGCCTCTTCGCGACCGAGGGCTTCTGCGACGTGCTCGAGCTGGCCCGGCTCAAGATGCCCGACCCCTACGATCTATTCTCGCGCCGGCCGGTCCCCCTCGTCACGCGCGAGCGCGTCTTCCCGATCAAGGGACGGATCGCGCCCGACGGCTCGATCGACGAGCCGCTCGACGAGGAGAGCGTGCGCAGAGCCCTCGCGAACGCCAAGCGCGCGGGTGCCGAGGGCATCGTGGTCTCCCTCCTCCACGCCTACCGCAACCCCGCGCACGAAGAGGCCGTCAAGGCGATCGTGAGCGGCTTGGCGCCGGAGATGTTCGTCTGCTGCTCGAGCGAGGTCTGGCCGATCATCCGCGAATACGAGCGCACGGTGACCGCGGTCGTGAGCGGCTACGTGCAGCCGCGCGTCGCCTTCTATCTCTCCTCGCTCGAGGCGGCACTCAAGGGTGCCGGCATCGGCGCCGAGCCGCTCATCACCAAATCGAACGGCGGAGTGATGAGTGCCGAGCTCGGCAAGCGCCACGCGGTGCAGATGCTGCTCTCGGGTACCGCATCCGGCGTCATCGGGGCGAGCCACGTGGCGCGGCTTTGCGGCCTCAAGAACGCGATGAGCCTCGATATCGGCGGCACCAGCGCCGACATGGCGCTCATCGTCGAGGGGGCACCCCAATACGGCATCGGCGAGCAGGTCGGCGA
>DATEQI010000228.1:0-2332 GCA_035272805.1 Alphaproteobacteria bacterium
GCAGGGGCCCAAGGGAATCGCACGTTTGAACCGTTGACGCTCTAAGACCAGCAGTTGGAGGATGAGCACGATGAGAATCGAGACGCGGCTCAAGGAGCTCGGCATCGCCTTGCCCAAGGTGGGCAGTGCGATGGGCACCTACGTGCATGCCAAGCGCGTGGGCGACCTCCTCTATCTCTCCGGCAAGGGTCCGCTCTATCCCGACGGCAAGATGCCCAAGGGAAAGCTCGGCGCCGGCATGTCCGTCGATGAGGGCTACCGGCACGCGCGCCAGGTCGGCCTCGTCCTCATTGCGGCGATGAAAGAGGCGCTCGGCGGCGAGCTCGATCGGGTGAGGGACGTGATCAAGGTGCTCGGCATGGTCAATGCGGCGCCCGACTTCGAGGACCACCCCAAGGTGATCAACGGCTGCTCCGATCTCTTCGTCGAGGTTTTCGGCGAGCACGGGCGCCACGCGCGCTCGGCCGTCGGCATGAGCTCGCTGCCGGCGGGCATCCCCGTCGAGATCGAGGTGATCGTCGCGGTCGCGTGAGGCTTACTTGAGCTTCCGCATGAAGCCCGAGCGCGCGCTCGCCGCCGCCATCATCATGCCGAGATCGGCGCCGCAGAGAATCATGCGCATGCCGAGGCGCACGTAGCGCTCGAGGAGCTCCTCGCTGTAGACCCCGCCCATGCCGGGGTGCTTGCCGTGCTTCTTGCACGCCGCGACGACCGCCTGGTAAGCCGCCGTCACGCGCTCGTCGCCGAGCTTGCCGGGGATGCCCATCTCGAGGGTCAGATCGTTCGTCCCGATCAGGAGCACGTCGAGCCCGGGTACGGCGGCGATCGCCTCCGCATTGGCGATCGCGCGCGGCGTCTCGAGCATGGCGACGACGAGATTGGCGGCATTGAGCGCCCGCGTCGCCTCGCCGGCGGCCACGGCGCGGAAATCGAACTGGGGAAAGGCGCCGCCCGAGGAGCGATGGCCTTGAGGCGGGTACTTGAGCTGGTTGACGAGCTCGGCCGCCTCCTCGGCCGTGTCGACGTGCGGCATGACGATGCCGAGCGCACCGCCGTCGAGCGCCCGCGTCGCCAGCCAATATTGGCCGGACGGCACGCGCACGAGGGGTGCTATGCCGGTATCGAGCGCTGCCACCGATATCTGCACGGCCGTCTCCAGCGTCATCACGCCATGCTCGAGGTCGAGGAAGAGCCAGTCGTAGCCGCAGCTCTTCATGATCTTGGCGATGTCGACGCTGCGTGCCTGGCGGATGCCGAGGCCGAGCGCGAGCTCGCCCTTCTCCAGCCGTTCGCGCGCCGGATTGCGCACCGCGAGTTGCATGTGCCTCCTCCTCTCCGCTTGACCCTTGGCCTGACGCTTCCCCTGTGACCAACGTCACCGAAAGACTGTGACCCCGGTCATATCCGGCCGCCAAGGACAGCGCTAGTCTTTTCGCACGATCAAAACGCCGCAAGGCCAAAACAGGGAAGACGGTCATGACCAAGCGCGATCTCTACTCCTCCTGGATCCTCGTCGCCGCCATGCTTTGCGCGATCGCGATCTAGCGTCCCGATTCGAAAGTTCGCCCCACCCGCTGATAACCGTCATTGCGAGCGCAGCGAAGCAATCCAGCGCCCGGTGCGAATTCCTCCCTGGATTGCTTCGGCGCCCTTCGGGCGCCTCGCAATGACAAGTGTTTCCCTGATGTCGTGAATTTCGGAACCAGGACACTCTCATTCGCTTCGGGCCGGGCGGCGTGTTGCGCCGGCCCGTCGAGCTCATCTATCAGGACTCCCAGAATATTTCCGAGAAAGCGCGCGGCAGTGCGCGCTAAGCCCCGAGCGCCCGCGTCGCGGCATTGAGCCAGCGTGCGGTCGCGCGGTCGAGGAGCGGGGCGAGGCTCGCGCGCACGCGGGCGTGATAGGCGTCGAGCCAGGCGGTCTCGGCAGCGCTCAAGAGCTCCGGCTCGACGAGATCGAGGTCGATCGGCGCCAAGGTGAGGGTCTCGAAGGCGAGCATCTCGCGCTCGGCTGCCGCGTGCCCGTCCGCCGCCGTGACCGCGACCAGGTTCTCGATGCGGATGCCGTAGGCGCCCGTCTTGTAGTAGCCGGGCTCGTTCGAGACGATCATGCCGGGCTTGAGCGCCACCGTGTTGGGGATCTTCGAGATGCGTTGCGGCCCCTCGTGCACGCCGAGATAGCTCCCCACCCCGTGGCCGGTGCCGTGATCGTAGTCGAGGCCGGCCTGCCAGAGGGCCGCGCGCGCAAGCACGTCGAGCTGCGAGCCCGTGGTACCCGCGGGGAAGCGCACGGTCGCGAGTGCTATGTGTCCCTTGAGCACGCGGGTGAAGCG
>DATEQI010000229.1:0-2196 GCA_035272805.1 Alphaproteobacteria bacterium
TCGTCCGTGGTCAGCGCGCCCGCCGCCGCCCACGCGCCAGAGGGGCGCCGACATGCGCGCCACCGCGCGGCGAGACGCGCGATGCGTCCAATGCTATAGAAACAAGGATCGCACGCCGGCGAGAGACCGGCGGTCGTTAGACCGAACTTCCGCGAGGTTTTGGGGGCGAAGGCGAGGGTTTGTGCTGGTTTGCGGGGATTTGCCGCGATATTGTAGGCATGTAAAACGGCTATTGACTTCATTGAGGGGCCATGATTCAAGCTGATCATGTACGTCACGCGCATCCCGAACCGCGATTCGCCGCCTGCCGTCCTTTTGCGCGAGAGCTATCGCGAGGGGGGCAAGGTCAAGTCGCGCACGCTCGCCAACATCTCCGATTGGCCGGAGGCGAAGATCGACAGCCTGCGCCGGGTGCTGGCCGGAGAGACCCTTGTGCCGCTCGCCGCCGAGCGCTTCGAGATCGCCCGGGCGCTGGCGCACGGCCACGTCGCCGCCGTGCTCGGGACGGTGCGCCGGCTCGGGCTCGACAAGGCGTTGCCGAAGGGACCGGAGCGCCGGGCCAAGCTGATCCTCGCCATGATCGTGGCGCGGATCATCGAGCCGGCCGCCAAGCTGGCGACCGCGCGCCAGCTCAGCGAGGCGACCGCCGCCCACTCGCTCGGCGCCGTGCTCGGCCTGGGCGAGGTCGACGAGGACGAGCTCTACGCCGCCCTCGACCTTCTGGGCCGCAGCCAGAGCAGCATCGAGAAGTTCCTCGCCCAACGCCACCTCGAGGATGGCGTGCTCGTGCTCTACGACGTCACCTCGAGCTATCTGGAGGGGCGGCGGTGCGAACTGGCGCAATTCGGCTACAGCCGCGATCATCGCCGCGACCGGCCGCAGATCGTCTTTGGCCTTTTGTGCACGCCGGAGGGCTGCCCGGTCGCCGTCGAGGTCTTCGAAGGCAATCACGGCGACCCGAGCACGCTTGCCAATCAAGTTCGCAAGCTGCGCCTGCGCTTTCGGCTGAAGCGCATCGTGCTCGTCGGCGATCGCGGCATGATCACCCAGGCGCGCATCGACGCCGACCTCGAGCCCGCCGGCTTCGATTGGATCACCGCGCTGCGCGCCCCGACCGTCCAGGCCCTGGCGGCCGAGGGCGGCCCCTTGCAGCTCTCGCTGTTCGACGAGCGCGACATGGCGGAGATCGTTTCGGACGACTATCCCGGCGAGCGTCTCATTGTCTGCCGCAACCCCGAGCTGGCGGCCGAGCGCACGCGCAAGCGCGCCGACTTGCTCGAGGCCACCGAGAAGGCGCTGGTCAAGATCCGCGCCCTGACCGAGCGAAAACGCAATCCGCTCCACGGCAAGGACAAGATCGCCCTCAAGGTCGGCGCCGTGCTCGATCGTCGCCACATGGCCAAGCATTTCGAGCTCGCCATCACCGACACAAGCCTCGCCTGGTTGCGCAAAGCCGAGGCGATCGCCGCGGAAGCCGCGCTCGACGGCGTCTATGTGATCCGAAGCAGCCTTCCGGAGGACGGCTTCCCCGCCGCCGCCGTCGTCCTCGCCTACAAGGGCCTCAGCCATGCCGAACGCGGCTTTCGCGACATCAAGTCAGGCGACCTCGACGTGCGCCCGATCCACCATCGCCGGGCCCATCGCGTCCGCGCCCATGTCTTTTTGTGCATGCTGGCCTACTACGTCATCTGGCACATGAAGCGCGACCTCGCCCCGATGCTGTTCAAGGACGACGATCCCGCCGCCGCGCTCGCCCAGCGCTCTTCCCCCGTCGGCAAGGCCAAAGTCTCTCCCGCGGCGCGGCGCAAAGCCATGCGCAAGCGCACCGAAGACGGCCAGCCCGTCCACAGCTTCCGCACCCTCCTGCAGGACCTCGCCAACCTGACCCGCAACAGCGTCCGCTTCGGCGACGCACGCCCCACAACAATCCTGGCAAGGCCAACCCCCACCCAGACCCGCGCCTTCGAACTCCTCAACTTCAAGATCGCCGCGTAGGCAGAACTCGATCTCCGCATCGAGTCGCATCAATGAGTTGCCCTCAACATTCTCGGAAGTTCGGTTTAGCGCAAAGCTGCGCAATAAAAATGGCGGCCGCACAGGGCTGTCGCTAAGGGTGGTGGCGGCCACTCGCGCGGGCGTCAAAAGCCTCCCAGCTCATGGACGAGCTTCGTGAAACGCCGGCGCTCGTCGAGCGTG
>DATEQI010000230.1:0-5823 GCA_035272805.1 Alphaproteobacteria bacterium
GTTGTGCGGCGGTGCGTCTTTCGGGTCGAGCCGGATCGCCGCGCGGTATTCGGCAACGGCGTTGTCCGGCTCGTTCTGCTCGTCCCACAAGACGCCCAGGTTGTAGTGCGGCAGGGCATACTTCGGGTCGAGCCGGATCGCCGTGAGGAATTCGGCAATTGCACGGTCCGGCTTCTTCTGCTTCCACCAAAGGCGGCCCAGGTTATTGTGCGGCGGGGCATACTTCGGGTCGAGAAGTATGGCTTTCCCGTACTCGGCAGCCGCCTCCTCAACATTGCCTGATTTGTCGAGCAGCACACCGAGGTTGAGCCGCGCGACGGCAAGATTTGGCGCCATCATATAAAACGCCGCCGCCTTCCGAACGTCGCCCTGCTGCTGCGCGACCAGCCCCTTCAGGTTATAGGCGCGCATGAAGCTCTCGTCCTCCGGCGGAAACGAGGCGATGATCTGGTCTGCTGCAGCGGCCGCGCCGTCCAGATCGCCCTTCTCGAAGCGCGCCGAAGCGGCCACATACGGCTGCGTCTCCTCGACGAGCTTGAAAGCCGCCTTCTCGATCAGCGTATCGAGCGCGTCTGGGTAGGTAGCGGCATCCGAGAACACGATCGGCCCATTGAGGCGGAGCCGCAGGGAAAGCCGGGTGCCGGTGAGGGTGAATTCGCCGTATGCCTCATGGCGCCAGCTTGCGGGCAGCAAGTGTCGAATCGAGGCAACCACGCTTTCCACTGACACCCCCGCCATGGGGATGGTGATATCCGTCATGTTTTGGCGGACTTGGACATTGGTCTTCGCCATCGTCGTCGCCCCGAGATCCTGTACCGCCATGATCGCATCGCGCATCCGCCAAGTGAGGACCTCGGTGGTAACCCCGTCCTTGGCCAATTTCTCGGGAACCGCGATCAGGTGGAGGTTGAGACCGCGGGAGCGAAGTGTGGCTTCCCCTACGAGCCAGACGATCCAGCCGGCGAGCAATAGGGTTGAGAGAGCCGTCGTGACGGAAAACGCTCCCTTGCCCCAGCGCTTTCCCCGCCGCCATAATGACGAGATAGCTCGCGCATCACCCTCCGCCCTGTGACGCGGCGCCGCTTTGTCGTTCGGAGCCGCGCGGCGGGTGCCGTCGGCCGCCGCTGCCGGGGCGGGGGTTGAGCCGGTGCCGCTGCCGTTCTCTTCCTGCATCGCCGTGCGATAAATGCGGATCTAATCGCTGTGGGGCGTTATCAATCCGTCGCCATAGCGAACCTCGCGAAAATAGCTTGGCATATCGAACATAGCCTGTCCATCCGAGCGGACTTCCCGCCGGCCTTGCGCTGCCCGTCCGGAAAATAAGCCCGCCCATCGGCGCGCGCGGCACCGCACTTGAACTGGCGCCGCCTCAGGGCGCACTCCAGTAGCCCGACCGCCGGCCCCCCCTCGCGCGGAGCCGATCGTCGATCGGAGTGCGGCACTTTAGCTCGGCAACGATGATCCCCCATGCGCCGGAGCTTGCCTTCAAGGATGCGCCATTTCGCCATTGCCGACAAGACGGATCGGGAGCCTGGGGGCATAGGCGAGGGTGGCGGCGCGCTCGTCTTCGCGTGGCATTCTCAATGCCCGAGTTAGCGGTCGACGCGCGCGGGGCCTTGCGGATAGGATCGTGCATCGGGCGCTCTCGAGCCCGATCGCGTGCTTCTCCCTGACGGGGTCGGGCGATGTTCTCACTCGCTGGCAAGGTTTGCGTCGTCACCGGTGCGAGCCGGGGATTGGGGCGCGCGATGGCGCTCGCCTTCGCGGAGCGGGGGGCCGACGTGGTAGCTGCAGCGCGCAGCCGGGCCGATCTCGAGGCGTTGGCGCGGGAGATCGAGGCCAAGGGGCGCCGAGCACTCGTGCAAGAGACCGACGTGACCGACCTCAACCAGCTTCACGCCCTCGCCGACCGTGCACTCGCGGCCTTCGGCCGGATCGATGCGTGGGTCAACAACGCGGGCGGCTTCGTCGCCGACCCCGGCGGCATGAGCGAATGGCTCGACGTCACGGAGAGCGGCTGGGAGGCGATGCTCCGCCTCAACTTGACCGCTCAGGTCTTCGGCGCCCAGGCCGCCGCCCGCGCGATGCGCGCTTCCGGCCGGGGCGGGGTCATTCTCTTCCTGAGCTCGATCGACAGCCTCTATGCAGCACCCGGCGGCGAGGGCATCTACGCCGCCTGCAAGGCGGCCCTCAACAGCATCGTCCAATCCATGGCAATCGAGCTCGGCCAATACGGCATCCGCGTGAACGCCTTGGCACCCGCCATCGTCGAGACGCCGCTCACCGCACCCTGGCTCAAGACGGCGGCGGAGCGGCGGCAGCGCGCCGCTTTCTATCCGCTGCGCCGCGTCGGCCAGCCGGCGGACGTAGCCGCCGCGGCGGTCTATTTCGCCTCCGACGAGGCGGCCTGGGTGTCGGGAGCCGTCCTCTTGATTTCGGGAGGAGCGGTGATGACGAGCGATCCCTACCGCTATCTCATCCGCGTCAACCGCGACCTCCTCGAGGCACCTTAGGCGGCCCGCGGCGGCCGCGCGCCGCTCAGGCGGCGAGCAAGCGGCGGAATTGCTCCTCGCCGCGCGGGCTGAAGCGTACGATCCGCGTGCCCGGCTCGCGGCGCGCCCATTTGAGCTCGTAAAAGCGCGCCAGAAGTGCCGCCCCGAGGGCGCCAGCGAGATGGCTGCGCCGCGCACTCCAATCGAGGCAACTCCGGCAGAGCGGGCGGCGGTGCCGCGCGAGGGCGGCGAGCTCGATGCCGAAGGCGGCGACGAAGCCCGCCCCCTTGCGCGTGAGACGCAACTGGCCCTCGCGGAGCTCGAGCAGCCGGCGGCGTGCGAGGCTGTCGAAGAGCTCCACGCCGAGCTCGCCGGCAAGATGGTCGTAGCAGACGCGCGCATGGCGCAAGGCCGGGTCCTTGGGTCCGGGGCGCGTGCGCAGCTGGCCGGTGCGGGCGGCGAGCCCCATCAGCCCCTCGAGCACGGCGGCGACATCCGAGCCCGTCAGGTGGAAATAGCGGTGCCGGCCCTGCTTCTCGACCGCGAGCAGGCCGCCCGCCGCGAGCTTGGCGAGATGGGAGCTTGCCGTCGGCAAGCCCACTCCGGCCTCCGCCGCGAGCTCGCTTGCCGTGAGGGCACTTCCGCTCAACAAGGCCGTGAGCATGTTGGCGCGCGCCGGGTCGCCCACGAGGGCGGCGAGGGAGGCGATCTGCGGGCCGGTCTTCATAGTTCGATCTTAGTCGAACTATGAGTGCACGCCAAGCGGGTATCTTGGCGCTTGCGCAGGAGCAAGGAGGGCACGCCGTGACCATCACCGTCTTCATCCGCTACCGACTCGATCCCTTCAAGCGTGACGCCTTCGCGGAATATGCGCGCCGCTGGCTCGCCATCATCCCGCGCTGCGGCGGCCGGGACGTGGGCTACTGGCTGCCCCACGAGGGAACCAACAACATCGCCTACGGCCTGATCTCCTTCGCCAGCCTCGCCGACTACGAGGCCTATCGCGTCCGCCTCAAGGCGGATCCCGAGGGGGCCGCCAACTTCCGCTTCGCGGCGGAGGAGCGCTTCATCCTGGCCGAGGAGCGCAGCTTCCTCGCCCGCGTCGAGTGAGGCAGCAACCCGGCCGCCCTGGCAGCGCTCCCGCTTGAACTGGCGGCGGCCTCGGGCGCACACTATTTTATCCCGAGGAGCCTCGGGCTCGAGCGCGCGAGTTCGGCGATGGGCAAGGACAGCGGCAAGCTACCGGAAGCGGCGGAGAGGGCGGCGGCGGTCGCCGAGTTCCTCGAGAAGGTGGCACGCGTGCCCGCGGCCGGGCCCGCGGGCGGGCGCGGCCGGCTCATCTTCGCCATGGACGCGACCGCGAGCCGCGAGCCGACTTGGGACCGCGCCTCCAAGATCCAGGGCGAGATGTTCAAGGCGACCGAGAGCCTCGGCGGGCTCGACGTGCAGCTCGTCTTCTACCGCGGCTTCGGCGAGTGCAAGACGAGCCCTTGGGTCTCCAATGCCGCGGCCCTGGTGCGGAGCATGACCGCGGTGTTCTGCCTCGCCGGCCAGACCCAGATCGCCAAGGTGCTGCGCCACGCGCTCGCCGAGACCAAGCGGCAGAAGGTCAACGCGCTCGTCTTCGTGGGCGACTGCATGGAGGAGAACGTCGACGAGCTCGCTCAGCTCGGCGGCGAGCTCGGCCTCCTCGGCGTGCCGTGCTTCCTCTTCCACGAGGGCGCCGACCCCATCGCCGCGCGCGCCTTCAAGGAGATCGCCCGGCTCTCCCACGGCGCCTACTGCGCCTTCGATGCGGCGAGCGCGCAGCAGCTCAAGGACCTCTTGAGCGCCGTCGCCGTCTACGCGGCCGGCGGGCGCAAGGCGCTCGCGCATTTCGGCGAGAAGACGGGCGGGCTGGCGCTCCAGCTCACCCATCAGCTGCGCTAGGGTAGGGGAATGGTCGCCTATTTCCTCCTCGGCACGGCCCTCCTCCTGAGCTTCCTCATGCTCGCGCGCTGGACGGCGGCGGCGAACCCGCAGGCGCTGGTCAAAGGGGTGCGCTACGGCGGCGGGGCGGCGGCCGCGGGGTTGGCCCTCTACCTCGTCGCCTCCGGCCGCTGGCCCTATGCGCTCGCGGCGGTGAGCTCGGCGCTGCCCTTCCTCCTGCGCTGGCGGGCGCTGTGGAACCGCGCCAAGGCCGCGGCCGGCCCGCGCCCGGGCCAGCGCTCCGCGGTCGAGACCGCCATGCTGCGCATGAGCCTCGACCACGATACCGGCGAGATGTCCGGCACGGTGCTGGCCGGCAATGCCGCGGGTCGCAGCCTCGCGCAACTGAGCCGCGCCGAGCTCCTCTCCCTCCTCGCGGAGTGCGAGGGTCGCGATCCGCCCTCGGTCTCGCTGCTTGAGAGCTATCTCGAGCGCCGCTTCGGCGTCGATTGGCGCGAGGACGCGGCGGCCGGCCGGGAAGGCGACGCCGGCAGCAGCTCCTCGCGCAGCCGGCCGCAAGCGTCGGGGGCCATGAGCCGCACCGAGGCGCAGCAGATCCTCGGCGTCGCGGAGGGAGCCGGCACCGCCGAGATCAAGGAGGCTTATCGCCGGCTCATGCTGAAGCTGCATCCCGACCACGGCGGGTCGGGCTATCTCGCGGCCAAGCTCAACCAGGCCAAGGATACCCTCCTCGGCGACTGAGAGGGTGGCGGGGTCGCCCGTTGCCGTTGCCATCCCCCCTTCGCTATGGCACAAAGCAGCCCGCCCGAGGACAACCTTAGCGCCGAGGCGCCAAACCGCATCATGATCCAGCGCGTACGCAAAGCCATCTTTCCGGTCGGCGGCCTCGGCACCCGCTTTCTGCCGGCGACCAAGGCCATGCCCAAGGAGATGCTCCCCGTCGTCGACAAGCCCTTGATTCAATATGCGGTCGAGGAGGCGCAGGCGGCCGGCATCGAGGACTTCATCTTCGTCACCGGCCGCGGCAAGACGGCGATCGAGGACCACTTCGACCATTCCTACGAGCTCCAAAACGTGCTCGCCGCGCGCGGCAAGAGCGAGGAGCTCGAGGCGCTGCGCCGCTGGCTGCCCGAGCCCGGCCGGGTCGCCTACACCCGCCAGCAGGAGCCGCTCGGGCTCGGCCACGCGGTGTGGTGCGCGCGCGACTTGATCGGCGACGAGCCCTTCGCCGTGCTGTTGGCGGACGACCTCGTACTGGCGGAGGTACCCTGCCTCAAGCAGATGGTCGACGCCTACGCCGAGGTCGGCGGCAACATGGTCGCCGTCATGGAGGTGCCGCGCGCGCAGACCAGCCGCTACGGCGTGCTCGACGTGGCGCGCGAGCACGGCAAGCTCGTCGAGG
>DATEQI010000231.1:0-12457 GCA_035272805.1 Alphaproteobacteria bacterium
AAGACCCCGCAATGACGAGGGCGCCGATCCAGGTCCAGAGATCGGTGATCTCCGAGAAGATCGCGTAGCCGAGGAACGCCGCGAAAGGCAGGCGCAGGAACTCGAAGGGAGCGCAAGCGCTCGCATCGACCGCACCGTAGCCGCGCACCACCGAGAGGTGCGAGACGGTGCCGAGGCCGCCGAGGACGATGAGCCAGGCGAGGGCGGCGAGCGAGGGCCATTGCCACACGAACAGGGCCGGAACCAGGGAGAGTGGCGTCAGATAGAGCATCAGATACGTCACGATGGCGTTGGGCGACTCGGTGCGCACCAGGAACTTCACGGTCACGACGCCCAAGCCGCTGGTGAGGGCCGACAAGATGATCAGGAAGGCGTTGGGATCGAGCGTCTCGGTGCCGGGGCGCAGCACGATGAGGACGCCCACAAAGCCGACGGCGAGTGCCGCCCAGCGCCGGAACCGCACGCTCTCGCGTAGGACCAGCGCGGCACCCAGGGTGGAGAACAGCGGCGCTGTGAAATTGAGAGCTGTCGCCGTGGCGAGGGGCACGAGCGTGATGCCATAGAACCAGGTGAGCATGGAGACCAGCGCCACCGCGCCTCGCAGCGTGTAGAACCCGATCTTGCGCGTCCTGAGCGCGCTGGGGCCGACCTTCACGACCCACGGGACCAGCACCGCGAAGCCGAAAACACAGCGAAAGAAGGTGATCTCGAAAGGATGGAGCTCATGTGCGGCCTCGCGCGCCACCACGTTCATGAGTGTCGCGCAGAACCCCGCGAGGATGACCCAGAACGCTGCCCGGGTGATCGGCGGGAGCTCGGCAAAACGGCGGTTTATCGGAACAATCCAGAGCATCGGGGCGGGATCGTAGTTTAGAGCCTTTTTGAGGAAACGGGGATTCCGGGTAGTGGGTGAGTTTCACCTTATCCTTCGAGACGGCCGCTTCGCGGCCTCCTCAGGATGGGGTGAAACCCAAGCTCCAAGTCCTCATCCTGAGGAGCGTCGCGCTTGCGACGCGTCTCGAAGGATGGGGACTTGGGCAACGTGACTCACTACCCTTTTCCGCCTCTCATCGCGAGAAGGAAACCATCTTCTACCATATCCGCGGGACCGCATCGTCGATATCCTGCGCGGCGATCATCGCGGCAACGCGGCAGCGTCGGGCCGATTCGAATTGACCTCAGTCCCGCCCGGTGCAACGATCCCGTCGCGAACGCCGGATCGGCGGGACTTGCACAAGGAGGGACGGATGCGCCTTACCCCTATCATGCTGGCGGCGCTGGCCGCTGCGGCTCTCGTCGCCGGCACGGCGCGCGCGGAGGACAAGACCCTTTACGTCGCGGCCTACGGCGGCTCCTTCGAGCAGGTCATGCGCAAGGAGGTCTTCCCGCCGTTCGAGAAGAAGTACGGCGTCAAGGTCGAGTACGTCGCCGGCAATTCGACCGACAACCTCGCCAAGCTCCAGGCCCAGAAGGGCAACCAGCAGATCGACGTGGCGATTCTCGACGACGGCCCGATGTATCAGGCGGTCGCCCTCGGGTTCTGCGCGCCGCTCGCCACCGCACCGGTCTATGGCGAGCTCTATGACGTGGCCAAGTTTCCCTCCGGCAACGCCGTCAGCATCGGCGTGGTGGGCACCGGCATCATGTACAACAAGAAGTACTTCGATGAGCAGCATTGGCCCGCACCCACCTCGTGGCACGACATCGAGGACTCGAAGTACCGCAAGAAGCTGGTCATCCCGCCGCTCAACAACAGTTACGGTCTCCACGCGCTCGTCATGATGGCGCGGCTCAACGGCGGCGGCGAGAAGAACATCGACCCGGGTTTCGTGGCGTTCAAGAAGTCGATCGACCCGAACGTGCTGGTCTACGAGCCCTCGCCCGGCAAGATGACGGAGCTGTTCCAGAGCGGACAGGCCGTCATCGCGATATGGGGCTCCGGGCGCGCCAAGGCGCTCGCGGACACGGGCTTTCCCGCCGCCTTCGTCTACCCGAAGGAAGGCGGTATTGCGCTCGGCGTCGCCGCCTGCCCGGTTGCGGGCGGCAAGGACAAGCCGGAGGCGCAAAGCTTCGTGCAGTTCCTGCTCACGCGCGAGATCCAGCCGCTGCTCGCCGTCGGCGCCGGCCTCGGGCCGGTCAACAAGACCGTCGAGCTGCCGGCTGACCAGCAGGCCGGCATTCCCTATGGGCCGGCTCAGGTCGATCAGCTGATCAAGATCGACTGGGATACGGTCAACCAGCACCGCGAGGAGTGGAACAAGCGCTGGACGCGCGAGATCGAAGGCTAAGTAGGATCGGCGCTCGTCCCCGGATGCATGAGCGCTGCCGGCGCCTAAGCCGGGCTAGCGTCCTGGTTCTGAGTTTCAACACATCAGGAAAACACTTGTCATTGCGAGGCGCCCGAAGGGCAACGAAGCAATCCAGAGAGAGTTTCGCACCACGCAAGCTGGATTGCTTCGCTGCGCTCGCAATGACGGTTAACTCCAGGTGAGACGAACTTCCGAATTGCGACACTAGCTATGGCGTTTCTCATTCTCGACAAGCTCACCAAGCTATACGGCGAGACCGCGGCCGTCGACGCGCTCTCGCTCGCGGTCGAGAAGGGGGAGTTCGTCTCGATCCTCGGCCCCTCCGGCTGCGGCAAGACGACGACGCTTCAGATGATCGCGGGCTTCGTCGAGCCGAGTGCCGGCCGCATCATGCTCGACGGCGCGGATTTGCTTGCCGTCAGGCCGAGCCGGCGCGGGCTCGGCATCGTGTTCCAGAGCTACGCGCTCTTCCCGCACATGACGGTCGCCGAGAACGTCGCCTTCGGCCTCGAGATGCAGGGTGTGCCGCGCGCCGAGCGGCTGCAGCGCGTGAGCGAAGCGTTGGCGCTCGTCGGTCTCGAGGCCTTCGCCGGGCGCTTTCCGCGCAAGATGTCCGGCGGTCAGCAGCAACGCATCGCGCTCGCCCGCGCGCTCGTCATCCGCCCGCGCGTCCTGCTGCTCGACGAGCCGCTCTCCAACCTGGACGCCAAGCTGCGCGAGGAGATGCAGGTCGAGCTGCGCCAGATTCAGCGAAGTGTGGGGATCACGACGCTGCTTGTGACCCACGACCAGGCCGAGGCGATGGCGCTCTCGGATCGGGTCGTGGTGATGAACAAGGGTCGCGCCGAGCAGATCGCGCAAGCCGATGAGGCCTATGACCGGCCGGCGAGCGGCTTCGTCGCGAGCTTCCTCGGCAAGACCAACGTGCTGACCGGCATTGCCCGCGTCCAAGGCGGGCGGGTCACCCTTGCGATCGGCGCTGCCGTCTGGAACCTCGAGGCACCCGCGGAGGCCGGGCCGACGACCGTCTCGGTGCGGCCGGAACGGATCTCGTTCGCCCCTGCCGGCGGGCTCGAGGGCGTCGTGCGGGCGCGCATTTTTCACGGCAGCCAGTGGCTGCTTCAGATCGAGACGCCGGCGGGGCGCGTGAGCGTGATACGCCAGAACAACGGCGAGAGGCTGCCGCAGGAAGGCGAGCGCGTCGGGCTCACCTGGCGCGTCGAGGACATGCGCTTGGCACCGGGCGAGGGGGCCGCGACATGAGCGCGCGCGGCGCGCCGCGCGGCCGGCTCGTGCCCTATCTCCTGAGCGCGCCCGCCATGCTGCTCTTCGCAGCACTCCTGCTGGCGCCGCTCCTGGCCACGGCACTCCTCTCGCTCCACAGCTTCAACCTCTACAAGGGCATCCAGAACGTCTATCGCCTCGACAATTACACGGACATCTTCACCGACGTGTATTTCTACGAGATTTTCGCACGGACCTTCCGCATCGCACTCCTTGTGTCCCTGATCTCGATCCTCGTCGGCGCCCCCGAGGCCTATATCCTCAACCGCATGCGCGCACCCTGGCGCGGCATCTTTCTTCTGGTGGCCCTCGGGCCATTGCTGATCTCGGTCGTCTCGCGCACGCTCGGCTGGGCGCTTCTCTTCGGCTCGACCGGCCTCGTGAACCAGGGTCTCTTGGCCTCAGGCCTGATCGGAGCGCCGCTCCAGTTCATGTACACCGAGACGGGCGTGGTGATCGCCCTCACCCACGTGCTGGTGCCCTTCATGGTGATCTCGGTCTGGGCGACGCTGCAGCGCCTCGATCCCCAGGTCGAGCACGCGGCCGTCTCCCTCGGCGCCGGCACATGGGCGGTGATGCGGCGCATCGTGCTGCCGCAGGTGATGCCGGGCATCCTTGCGGGCTCGATCATCGTCTTTGCGCTCGCGGCGAGCGCCTTCGCGACGCCGGCGATCATCGGCGGCAGGCGCCTCAAGGTCGCCTCGACGCTCGCTTACGACGAATTCCTCAACACGCTCAACTGGCCGCTCGGTGCTGCGATCGCCGTGCTGCTGCTCGTAGCCAACCTCGCCATCATCGTCGGCTGCAACCGCCTCATCGAGCGGCGCTACCAGGAGGCCTTCGGTTGAACCGCAACGGTCCGCTGGCACTTCTCTTCCACGCGCTCTTCGTCGGCTTCATCGCCGCACCCATCCTGATCGTCTGCGCCGTCGCCTTCACGCCCGATGGCTATCTCTCGCTGCCCACGCACGGGCCGTCGCTGCGCTGGTTCAAGGCACTCGCCGCCAACCGCGACTTTGTCGAGGCCTTCTGGACCAGCCTGTGGCTCGGCGTGCTGTCCTCCACGATCGCGATCGGCTTCTCGGTCCCGAGTGCGCTTGCACTCGCGCGCCATCGCTTTCCCGGCCGCGAGGCGCTCGCGGCACTCTTCCAGTCCCCGCTGATGATTCCCCAGGTCGTGCTCGGCATCGCCTTCCTGCGCTACTTCACCGAGATCGGCCTCGGCGGCACCTTCGCGGGGCTGGTGCTCGGCCATATCGTCATCGTGATGCCCTTCGCACTCCGCCTCGTGCTCGCGGCCTCCGCCGGCCTCGACCCGCAGATCGAGCATGCGGCGATCTCGCTCGGCGCCTCCGCGTGGCGCACCTTCCGCCGCGTGACCTTGCCGATGATCCTTCCCGGCGTGGCGAGCGGCTGGGTGCTCGCCTTCATCACGAGCTTCGACGAGGTGACGATGACCGTGTTCATCGCCTCCCCGCGCACGACGACCTTGCCGGTTCGCCTCTTTCTCTACATTCAGGATAACATCGATCCCCTGGTGGCGGCGGTGTCGGCGGCACTCATCGGCCTTACCGTCGTTGCCATGGTGATTTTGGACCGGCTCTACGGGCTCGAGCGGCTCTTGATCGGCCGCGGCCGCGCGTGAGGGGGAGATGGCAGGGAGCGAGCGGCGCGACTACGACCTTGCGGTCATCGGCGGCGGGCTCGTCGGCTCGGCCATCGCCTGGGGTGCCGCGCGCCGCGGGCAGAGGGTCGCCGTACTCGACGAGGGCGACCTCGCCTATCGCGCCTCTCGCGGCAATTTCGCGCTCGTCTGGGTGCAAAGCAAAGGCCTGGGCATGCCCGAGTATGCCGCCTGGACCAAGCGCTCCTCCGATGCGTGGGGCGGCTTTGCGGATGAGCTGCGCGCGGCGACGGGCTACGATGTCGCCTTCGAGCGGCCGGGCGGCTTCCACCTTTGCCTGTCGGAGACCGAGCTCGAGACCCGGGCCGCAGTGCTGAGGCGCCTCCACAACCAGCCGCACATGGTGCAGTACCCTTACGAGATCCTCGACCATGACGCGCTCGCCAAGCGCCTGCCCGAGATCGGTCCGGCGGTCATGGGGGCGAGCTATTGCCCGCTCGACGGCCACTGCAATTCGCTGCGCCTCTTGAAGGCGCTCCACGCCGGTATGAAGTCGGAGGGGGCTGCGTATCTCGCCAACCGCAGCGTGGAGTACCTCGAGCGGCGCGCGGGCGAATTCAGCATCACGTCCGCCAGCGGAGAGCTGCGCGCGGGCAAGGTGCTGCTCGCGGCAGGGAACGGCAATGCCCGCTTGGCAGCCATGGTCGGGCTCAAGGCGCCGGTCCGGCCGCAGCGCGGCCAGATCATCGTCACCGAGAAGGTGCGCCGCTTCCTCGACTATCCGATCGCCACCCTGCGGCAGACCGATGAAGGTAGTGTGCTCATCGGCGATTCGGTCGAGGAGGCGGGCTTCGACGACACCGTCGGCCTCGGCGTGCTCTCGACGATGGCCGCGCGCGCGGTGCGCATGTTCCCGCGGCTTGCAGCGCTCAACGTCGTGCGCACCTGGGCAGCCCTCCGCGTCATGACCAAGGACGGCTTTCCCATCTACGATCGGTCGGAAAGCGCTCCCGGCGCCTTCGTCGCGACCTGCCACAGCGGGGTCACGCTGGCGGCAGGGCACGCGCTCTTCTTAGCCCCCATGCTGGCGGCGGGCGCGCTGGCGCCCGAGCTCGCTGTCTTCAGCGCCCGGAGGTTCGATGTTTCGCAGGCTGCATGAGGCGGACGGCAAGGCCGTGAGGCTCACCGTCGATGGCAGGCCGGTCGCGGCGCGCGAAGGCGACAGCGTCGCCGCGGCCCTCCTCGCCGCCGGCATCGTGGTATGCCGGACGACCCCCGTCTCCGGTGCTGCGCGCGCGCCCTATTGCATGATGGGCGCGTGCTTCGAATGCCTCGTCACCATCGATGGGCGCGGCAACCGGCAGGCCTGCCTCGTGCGCGCCGAGCCCGGCATGGCGGTCGCGACCCAGGTGGGCAAGCGGGAGTTGGGAAGGTGAGCGGCGAGACGCCGCTCAAGGATGCCTACGAGCTCGTGGTGATCGGCGCCGGGCCGGCCGGCCTCGCCGCCGCCGCGCTCGCGGCCACGCTCGGCATCGACACGGTGCTGTTCGACGAGCAGCCGGGGCCGGGTGGCCAGATCTACCGCGCGATCAGCGAGACGCCGCTCCGCGAGCGGCGGGTGCTCGGCGAGGATTATTGGCACGGCTCCGCACTCGTCGAGCCGTTCCGCACCAGCGGGGCGCAATATGTGCCGGGTGCCAGCGTATGGAGCGTGTCGCGCGCGCGCGAGATCGGCGTCTCCGTGGGCGGTGCCGCGCGGCTCCTCCAGGCCAGGCACGTCATCCTGGCGACGGGTGCCCTCGAGCGGCCCTGCCCGATTCCCGGCTGGACGCTGCCCGGCGTGATGACCGTCGGTGCCGCGCAGATCCTGCTCAAGTCGTCGGCGCTCGCGGCGAGCGGGGAGGTGGTGCTGGCCGGCAGCGGGCCGCTCCTCTGGCTGCTCGCTGCGCAGTATGTGCGCGCAGGGGTCGCCATCAGCGCATTCCTGGATACCACGCCGCGCGGCAACTTGCAGGCGGCACTGCCGCACCTTCCCGCCTTCCTCGCCTCCGCCTATTTCCGCAAGGGCCTGCGCCTCGTGAGAGAGGTCAAGCGCCGGGTGAGGATCGTCCGCAACGTCGCGGCACTCGCCGCGCGCGGGGAGGGGCGGCTCGAAGCGATCGTCTATCGCGCTGCGGACGGGGTCGAGCGGCAGCTCGCGGCGGAAATACTCCTCCTCCACCAGGGTGTCGTACCCAACGTGAACCTCGCCAACGCGATCGGCTGCGCCCATGTGTGGGACGAGCGCCAGCTCGCGTTCAAGCCCGCCGTCGACGAATGGGGCATGAGCTCGGTCGACGGCGTCGCCATCGCGGGCGACGGCGCCGGCATCTCGGGTGCCGAAGCCGCCGAGCATCGCGGGCGGCTCGCGGCCCTCGATGCGGCGGAGAGGCTCGGCCGGATCGACCGGGTCCGCCGCGACCGCGACGCGGCACCGCATCGCACCTCCCTCCGGCGTGCCGAGCGTGGCCGCGCCTTCCTCGATGCGCTCTATCGGCCGGCCAAGGCGTTCCGCATCCCGCACGACGACGTGGTCGTCTGCCGCTGCGAGGAGGTGACGGCGCGCCAGGTGAGGGAGAGCGTCGAGCTCGGTTGCACGGGGCCGAACCAGATGAAGGCCTTCCTCCGCTGCGGCATGGGCCCGTGCCAGGGCCGCCTTTGCGGGCTCACGGTCACCGAGCTCATCGCCGAAGCGCGCGGCGTGGCCCCCGGCGAGGTCGGCTACTACCGCCTGCGCCCGCCGATCAAGCCGATCACGCTCGAGGAGCTTGCCGGCCTTCCGAAGACGGCCGCCGCGGTCGCGGCCGTCGAGCGCTGAGGCGATCGAGGTGCGGCCCGACGTGCTGGTGATCGGCGGCGGCCTTCACGGCTGCTCGACGGCCCTCCATCTCGCGCGGCGCGGCGTGAAAGTCACCGTGCTCGAGAAGGACCATGTCGCCCGCCATGCCTCGGGCGTGAATGCCGGCGGGGTGCGCCGGCTGGGCCGCCACCTCGCCGAGATCCCGCTCTCGGTCGCGTCGATGGAGCTCTGGCACGGCATCGAGGCACTCGTCGACGACGATTGCGGCTTCGAGTGCCACGGCCAGGTGAAGCTCGCCGAGAGCGAGGCGGAATACGAGCTGCTGCGCCGGCGCGTGGCCGAGGTCGCGGCCCTCGGCTTCGGCCACGAGGAGCTCGTCGGCCGGGCCGAGCTGCGCGCGATCCTCCCTGCCGTCTCCGAGCATTGCGTGGGCGGGATCGTGGCGCGGGCGGACGGTGCCGCCAACCCCTACCGCACGACGATGGCGTTCAAGCGCAAGGCCGAGAAGCTGGGTGCCGTGATCGTCGAGGGCTGCCGCGTCGTGAGCCTCGCGCGCGACGGGGCTGCGTGGCGCGTCGGCACGGACCGGGGTGAGCGCTTCGCAGCCCCGGTCGTGGTCAATTGCGCGGGTGCCTGGGCCGACCGCATCGCAGGCATGTTGGGCGAGCCGGTGCCGCTCGAGGTGTGGGCGCTCATGCTGATGATCAGCGCGCGCCTGCCGCCCTTCATCAAGCCGGTCGTGGGGGCTCAAGGCCGGCCGCTTTCCTTCAAGCAGTTCACCAACGGCACGGTGCTCATCGGCGGCGGCTACAAGGGCAAGGCCGAGCGCGACAGCAACCAGACGGAGCTCGATTTCAACGGCCTCGCCGAGAGTGCCAGGACCGTGTGGGAGCTCTTTCCGGCGATGCGGGGGGCCGAGATCGTGCGCGCCTGGGCCGGCATCGAGGCGCGCATGCCCGACGACATTCCCGTGATCGGACCGAGCTCGACCGCCGAAGGCGTCTTCCATGCGTTCGGATTCTGCGGGCACGGATTCCAGCTGGGCCCGATCGTGGGTGCGGTGATCGCCGAGCTGGTGACGACCGGGGCCACCAATCTTCCGATCCAGCCCTTCCGCATCGAGCGCTTCAAGCGCGCGCAGAGCTGAGCGTGTGCGGACAGCACGCCGCGCGCCGCCAGGAGGCCGCGCCAAATCGCTCTTCCCCGCCCCGCAAGACCGTGGCATTGTCGGCGCTAGAGTGGAAGACCGCTCGCGCGCGGCATTTCCGCGAGTGCGGCGCAGCGCAAGAAGGAGGGAGGACTCCGAGTGGCAAACGGAAGGCGGTCAAAGAGGCGTGGCTGGGTCGTGGGGCTCCTCATTCTCCTGGGCCTCATCGCCTGGTACACGCTCACCCCGCGCCAAGCAGCGCAAGTCGCCACGGGGGGTGCCGAGGGAGAGAAGAAGGCCGTGGCCGAGGCCTCGCCCGCGAGCGGCGCGCCGGCGACGCCGGCAGCACCTGCAGCGAGCGCTCCGCAGCAGGCGCAAGCCCCTGCGGCCGCAGCGCCAAGCGCTGCCGCACCCGCTCAGCCCACGCCCGAGCAAGCGGCACCGGCGGCGCCAGCCGCTCCAGCGAGTGCCACGCCGGCAGCACCGGCAGCTCCCGCAGCCCCTGCCGCGTCGGCGCCCTCCGCTGCACCGCCCGCCAAGCTAGCAGCCACGCCGCCCGCAGCCCCTGCCAAGGCGGCCGAGCCGCAAGCCAAAGCGGCAGCGGCCGCCGTCCCGCCGGAGAAGGCCGCGGCGGCGGCGCCTGAAAAAACAGCCGCGCCCACGAAGGCGAAGGCCGGCGGCGAAGCCCCCTCGGAGCTCGCCCAAATCCAGCGCCTGCTCGACCGGCTCGGCTACGAGCCCGGGTCGGCCGATGGCCAGATGCGGGCGCAGACGACGCGCGCCATCCGGCTCTTCCAAGGGGATACCGGACTGCGGGTCGACGGCCGTGCGACGCCCGAGCTTCTCGCCTTCATGCAGAAGCTCGCAGGGAAGCAGTAAGCCTCCGCGCGCGGCGGTATTTCGCGAAATTCTTGGCGCGTTCGCTGCTGCGGCCGTCAGCGATTTTCCCGGCTGATCCTCAATGGGGCGCCGGACCTCCGACGCCACCGGGATATATCCCGGTCCTTACCCATTCTTCGATCGGCGCCTTCGCGGTGTCTTCCACGTACTCGATGCGCGCGCCCAAGAGATCGGGTGCGGTGATCATGGCGAAGGGCGGCGTGTTCGCATCCATGCGAAAGAGCGCATCGATTCCGATCTTGGATCGCTTGAGCGCCTCGAGCCGGCGCGCCATGTCGTGCTCCCAAATTGCGAAATACAAAATTTTTCCGGCATTGGCAGGCGAGATGATGCCGTTGCCCGCCGCCTGGATAAGCTCATAGTAGGGCGGCTCCGTCATGGAGAATGCGGCCACGAGTTGGGCGGGATGGGGATCGGGATCCTCGAGGCGGGGGATGTGGAAGGTTGCCGGCTCGGTGAATTTGATGCCCAGCACATCCGAAAATCGCGCGATGGCCGCATCGAGTTTGGGCACGACGATGCCGATGTGGAAGTATGACGCGCTTTGCATGCGGTGCCGCTCTCCTTAAGGGGACGGCGCGACAAAGACGTCGCCGTAGGTTTCCACCTCGGGCGGCCCTTCCAGGCAGGCCATCATTTTCGGGATGAACGCCTTGAGATAAGCCGTGGCGTGGTGCGCGTCGAACGCCTTTTGGTCGGCGTATTGCTCGATCACAAGATAGGTCCGCGGCTTGTCCGTCGAGCGCACGTAGGTGAAGATCGTGCAGCCGGGCTCATTGGCCTTGACCTCGTCGGTCAGGTCCTTCATCAGCCGAATGAGCTCGGCTTCCTTGCCCTGCCGCACCCGCTGGATGGCCGTCGCGGTGATCACCTTGTCGCCTCCCCTGGACTCGCTGGCTCGCCCTGCAATTCCTATGGATTTGCCTACTGCTATTTCGGCAGCAGCTTGTCCTCCCAAAAATCCTGGAACGTCTTCTCGAGCTCCGGATGGTAGTAGAACTCCGGACCCACGGGCTTGAAGATGGCCTCGCCCAGCCCGCCAAGGGTGTCGAACATCATGGCGATCGTGGTCGCGACATCGCGGCCGAAGTAGTGGGCCACGAGGGCTGCGGCGGCACCATGCACGCCGTAGGAGCCGGTTGCCGTCCATAGCCTCGCCTCGGGGACTCCCTGCCACATCATGCGCGGCTGCGGGACGTTGGCGCCGAGCTCGCGCAGCCGGCGGGCGATCGCCGCCACGCAGGTCACCGGCGTCTTGCCGAGGATTCCGGCGCGGAAGATGACCCCCACGCCCGAGCAGTTGGAGGCCACCATCTTGCCGCTCTGGTAATGACGGCGGATGGCGTTGAGGACCTTGTCGTTGCGGGTCATATCGCCCGAGCCCACGCCCCCCGGCACGTAAAAGAGATCGAAGAGCTGCTGGTCGTCCAGCACGCCGTCGGGAACCACTTCGGTGCCCGTCTGCATTTTTACGTTGCCCTTGTCGAGCGCCACCAGCTTGACCTCGAGCGTCGTGGCCGGCGCCTTGGTCGGCAGGATATTGAGCTGCTGGCCGAGCACCATCGCAGCCCCGCGGAAGATCTCGATCGGGGTGATGGTGTCCTGCTCGCTGCAATTCGCGTAGCCGAGCACGCCAATGGTCCGGATGTCGGGCATGGCTCAAGATCCTCCCCTTCAAGCGAAAGTCCCCGCCCCGGAATTTCGCTCGGCGCCGAAGAACCGGTTCGCCTCGGCCCCGGCGTCGAATGCGGTCAGAGGCGGCAGCGGCGGCCTTGCTCGCCGGGAGACCGGCCGGACACGTCGCGATGTTCGCTCCTCAGCCGGGGTGGCAGAGTTATAGGCTCTACTCGCCAATTGACATGATCTCTCACGCAGAATAACCTTTGGATAGAACTAAGACAAGAATTATCGCGCTCGTGATCGCCGAGAGGGCGTTCGCGGGCAGGGGAGCGAGAAAGGAAAGCGCATGGGGGGACGGCAGCGCGCCTTACGCCACGGGGCGGCCGCGCAGCGAGGCCGCAATATCTACGCGCCGTCGACCGGCGTTCCGAAGCCGGCATTGCGTCCCCTCAAGGTCTACGCTTTCGACCCGAGCGCAGGGCGCCTACTCGGCAACATCATGAGCGTCTCGCTGCGCTATGAGAAGCTAGCGCCCGGGCCGGTCGGCGAGAAGCTGGCGGTGGTCGATTATGACGGCGAGAACGGCATCTATTACAAGCCGGTCGATCTGGACGACCCAAGGATTTTGATCCAGGGCGGGATCGATCCAACCGAGTCCGATCCGCGCTTCCACCAGCAGATGGTCTATGCCGTGGCGGCCGAGACGCTGCAGCGCTTCGAGACCGCGCTCGGGC
>DATEQI010000232.1:0-4096 GCA_035272805.1 Alphaproteobacteria bacterium
TGGGTCACGTTGCCCAAGTCCCCATCCTTCGAGACGCGTCGCAAGCGCGACGCTCCTCAGGATGAGGACTTGGAGCTTGGGTTTCACCTCATCCTGAGGAGGCCGCGAAGCGGCCGTCTCGAAGGATAAGGTGAAACTGACCCACGACCGACGCCGGTCGGCCCTTGACTCGCGGGCGGCCGTTCGAAACCATCCCACCCCTTGCCCGCTCGTCTTTCAAGGCGCGCTTGCCATGCACATCCACTTCGAAACCCGGGAAAACAAGCCTGTTGTGTTCAAGCTCACGCCGCGGCTCGTCGCGGAGGCCGCGGCGCGCAGCGGCAGCCCGGGCTCCGTGCGGCTCTCGGTCGGCGCCGACCTCAAGGATCCGGACCTCCTCGTTGCGGCCACCGCGCTCGTCACCTCGAACGACATCGTCAAGGACGCGAAATTCCCGCGCTCCGATCTCGCGCGCCGCGCCCCCAATTTACGCTGGATCCACATCATCGGCGCCGGCATCGAGCCGCTGCTTCCCCTCGATTGGCTGCCGCGGAGCGTTCAGCTCACCAACAACAGCGGCGTGCACATCGAGAAGATCGGCGAGTTCGCCACCATGGCGCTCCTCATGCTGAACTGCCGCATGCCGGAGATCGTCGCCAATCAGCGCGAGCGGCGCTGGCAGCCGATCTTCACGACCTCCATCTCGGGCAAGTGCATCGCCGTCGTCGGGCTCGGCGACATGGGCGGCACGGCGGCGCGGCAGGCCAAGAGGCTCGGGCTCAAGGTGCTCGGCGTCCGCCGCGAGCCGCGTGCGCACCGCTACGCCGACGAGGTGCTCGGCATCGCCGGCCTCGCTGAAGCACTTGCCCGCGCCGACTTCCTCTTCGTCGCGACGCCGCTGACGCCCGAGACGCGCAACCTGATCGACCGCCGCGCGCTCGCGGCGATCAAGCCCGGTGCCGGCCTCGTGAACGTCGGCCGTGCCGGCGTCGTCGATTACACGGCGGTCGCGGAGGCGCTCGCAAGCGGACGCCTCGCCGGCGCCGTCCTCGACGTCTTCGATCCCGAGCCGCTGCCGGCGGATTCGCCCCTGTGGACGACGCCCAGGCTTGTCGTCATGCCCCACTGCTCCTCGGACGATCTGGCGCGCTATCTGCCGTTGACCCTCGATCTCGTCTTCGCGAACCTGCGCCGGCTCATGGCGGGGAAGGCATTGAAGAACAGGGTCGACCCCAAGCGGGGCTATTGAGTAGAATTGGCGGCCATCGGCGCGCCCGTAAATCGACGCTTGCCGCCCGGAGAAGCGAAATGTCGATGCCTCCCGAAAGCGAGATGTTCGAGCCCAGGCATTACGAGGCCGTGCGGCGGCCGCTCCTCGAGGCCGAGACGCTTCCGCCCTGGTGCTACACCTCGGAGCGCTTCTACGCGCGCGAGGTCGAGCGCATCTTCAGGAAGGTGTGGAACTTCCTCGGCGCCGCCGACCAGATCCCGAATCCGGGCGACTACTTCACGCTCAACTTCGCCGGCGTTCCGCTCATCGTGCTGCGCGATGCGGCCGGCCAGCCGCGCGCCTTCGCGAACTCCTGCCGCCATCGCGGCTCGGAGCTCCTCTCCGGCAGAGGCAACTGCAAGCTCATCCAGTGCCCCTATCACAGCTGGAGCTACGCGCTCGACGGCAGGCGCAAGGCGGCGCCGGAGATGCAGAAGACCCGCGGCTTCGATGCCGCTTCCTACGGCCTGGTCCCGCTTCGGCTCGAGACGTGGGGCGGCTTCCTTTTCGTCACCTTCGCGTCCGAGGCTCCTCCGCTCCTCTCCTTCCTCGGCGACCTTCCCGAGAAGGTCGCCCCTTATCGGCTGGAGGAGATGGCTTGCGCGCGCCGGCGCGAGCTCGTCATGGAGTGCAACTGGAAGCTCTTCGTCGAGAATGCCAAGGAGTCCTACCACATCGCGACCGTGCATCGCGCGACGATCAACCGCTACGCCTCCGTGCGCATGGCCGGCTATTGGGTCGAGGAGGCGAAGGGCGAATACGTCGTCACCTTCGCCCAGCATGACGGCAGCATGGCGCTCCTCAAAGGCGACAAGGGCTTCCCGACGAACGAGAGTCTCGCGGGCCGGCGCGAGGCGGGCGGCACCACGGCCCCCCTCATCTATCCCTCCACCTACCTCGCCTGCACCATCGACTGCGCCTGGTACCTCGAGCTGCATCCGCTCGGGCCGGCGCGCACGCGGCTCGTCCACGGCGCGCTCTTCCCCAAGAGCCGGCTCGCGCGCGCGGACTTCGCGGCGCTCGCCGCCAACTATTACAAGCGCTGGGACATCACGATCGAGGAGGACATCGTCGCCTCGGAGCGCCAGCAGCGCGGACTGTCCTCGCCCTTCGCACTGCCGGGCCGCTTTGCCCACCGCGAGCCACTCGTCCACGAGATCGACAACTGGGTCCTCGATCGCGTGCTCGACCGGCGCTGAGCAGCCGGCAGGTCGTCTCGCGCCACAGCCCTCAAATGACCGGCCAGAGGGGTGCGGCCACCTCCGCGAGCCCCGCCCGCTCGGCGAGATGGCGCGCGCGGTCGCGCGCCTCCTCGTAGAGGTCCCGCTCGTTGAGTGTGAGGACCTTCTTGTCGCGCATGATGCAGCGCCCCTCGACGAGGACGGTGTCGACCGAGCCGCCGTGCGCCGAATAGACGAGGTTGGCGATCGGATTGTGCACCGGCTGCCACTCCGGCCGCATGATGTCGATGATGGTGATGTCGGCCTTCTTGCCCGCCTCGAGCGAGCCGAGCTCGCCGTCCCACAGCATCGAGCGCGCGCCGTTGATGGTGATCATCTCGACGGCGCTCTCGGGTCTGATGACCTTCGGATCGAGGCGCGCCTCGTGGTAGCCGCCGACCAGGAGGAAGGTCTGGCGGATGGCGTCGAGGAAGTTGCCGGACATCGCCGAATCCGAGCCGAGCGAGAGCGTGATGCCGAGCTCGTGCATCTCGGGAGCCTTGCCGTGGGAGATGTTGCCCATCGCCTGATGGAAGGTGGCACCCGGCGCCAAGGAGACCTTCACGTCGTGCTTCTTGAGCAGCATCAGCTCCTTGGTGTCGACCCAGCCCATGTGCATGAGCAAGAGGTTGGGGCCGAGCAGGCCTAGCTTATCGAGCCGGGCGATGTCGCCCATGCCGTACTTGAGGTGCGAGGCGACCGTCTCGTCCCTGTTCTCGCAAGCATGGCCCAGGATGCCGACGCCGCGCTTGCTCGCGAGGGCGGAGAGCCGGCGCAGGAGATCGTCGGAGCAGGCGACCGGCACGCGCATCGAGAACCACGCCTTGAGGCGACCGCCGAAGGCGCCGTCGTACTCGCGCACCATCTCGTCGGCGCGCACGAGCGCGTCATCCGTCGGCTCGAAGAAATTGCGCGGCAGGTTCCCCATCGAGGTCTGCCCCATGTCGAAGACCGTCCGCGCGATCATGCCGCGGATGCCGCTCTCGCCGGTGGCGCGCGCGGTCTCGGCAGGGAAATAGTTGCCGGGATCGGCGAAGCAGGTGATGCCCGCGCGGATGAGCTCGAGCTGCGCGAGCCGCGCGGCGCAGAGCGCGTCGCCCGCGTCCATGTGCGCCTCGACGACCCAGAGCCGTCTGAACAGGCGCTCCGGCCCCGAATAGGCCTCGTCGCCGAGGCCGCGGCCGAGCTGCTGCGCGTTGTGGATGTGGGTGTCGAAAAGGCCGGGGAGCACGAGCCTGCCGCGGGCGTCGATCGTCTCGTCCGGGGCGAAGTGCGGCGGCATGTCGGAAGCCTTGCCGACCGCGACGATCCGCCCGCCCTCGATCGCCAGCGAGCCATCGCGGATGATGCGGCGCCCCTTGTCGACGGTCACCAGGAAATCGGCATCCTTGATCAGGATCTTCTGCATCGTTGCTGCTCCGAGGGTGGGACGGCGTTGCGTGGGCGAATACTACCGAGACGAACGCACGAAGACCATGGCGTCGCACCCCGCGGCGGACGCGCGGGCGCATAACCTCTCACGCCCCGAGATAGAATTGCCGGATGAGCTCGTTGTTGCTGAGCTCCTCGGTCGAGCGCCCCTCGAAGGCGATCTTGCCGTGGACGATGACGTAGCCGCGATCGGCGA
>DATEQI010000233.1:0-2114 GCA_035272805.1 Alphaproteobacteria bacterium
CGAGCGATTCCCCGTAAATGACGGTGTCCGAGGGCAGGATGGCTTGCGCGGCCAAAAAATCGAGGGCGCCGCGGGCGTCCTGGTAGGCCGCCGCTTCGCTCGGACGGCCGGGGTTTCCCGCATAGCCGCGATAGCTTGCCAAGAGGAAGCCGTAGCCGCGGTCCATGAAATAGCGTGCCTTGAAGGCGCGGTCGCCGAAGTGGCCGGCGTTGCCATGGAAATAGACGATGGTGGCCCGTCCGGCCGGCGCCTTGAACCAGGCCTCGAGCATGAGCCCGTCGCCGGTCGGATAGCGCACGAGGCTCATGTCGGGGACGCCCGCTTCCGCGGGCGTCCCCGGCTTGCCCAAAGGCACGAAAACGAGACGGCGCTGGAGCGCATAGAGCACCCCGTTGACACCCGCATAGGCGGCGGCAGCGGCCGTCAGAACGTCGACCATGTTCCCTCTTCTGCCGGGAGCTTCCGGCAAGCCGTTGCCATTATACGTCAAGCGCGGCGGTGCTGCTCTCTCGAAGCGTGCCGCCGCCAAGCGGGCCTGCTCGGCATATCGTGACGCATTTGTGATGCCGGCCCTCTATGCCGGCTGCGACCCCCATGCGATAGTGGCCGCTTGGATCCTGCGCCGGGCGGGACGCGGCAAAAGATGACGATCGCCACCGAGCCGAGACACGCCGCGGCGGGCGAGCTGCCGCGGGCCGATCTGGTGATGCGGCGCCTGAGAAGCGCCAGCGGGCTCGTGCTCTTTTCCTACGTGCTCACGCACCTCCTCAACCACGCGCTCGGGCTCATCTCGCTTTCGGCGCAGGAAGCCGGCCTCGCCTGGTTCATGCCCTTCTGGCGCAATCCGCTGGCCACGACGGCGCTCTACGGCGCGTTCCTCACCCACATAACGCTTGCCTTCGTAAAGCTCTATCAGCGCCGCTCGCTGCGCATGCCCGCGTGGGAGGCGACGCAGCTGATCCTCGGGCTCGCGCTCCCGCCGCTCCTCATCGAGCATGCCCTCGGCACGCGCCTCGCCTATGAGCTGTTGAACCTTCACGACAACTACTTCTATGTCCAGCTCGTGCTGTGGAAGCTCGCCCCCGAGCTCGGCGTGATGCAGGTCGTCGTCCTGATCGTCGCCTGGACCCACGGCTGCATCGGGCTCCATTTCTGGCTGCGCATCCGGCCCTGGTACCGTCGCCGCATGATTTACCTCTATGCGTTTGCCCTTCTCCTGCCGTTCCTTGCGCTTCTCGGCTTCGCCGAGGCGAGCCGCGAGGTCGCGGCGATCAGCGCGGACCCGGCGCGATACCAGGCGGCCCTCCAGGCGATCAATCTACCCACGGCCGCGGCCGCCGCCGTGATCTACAACGTGAGGGACGCCTTCCTCTACGGCTTTGCCGCTGCGATCGCGGGCGTGCTTGCCGCGCGGCTCGTGCGCGCACGGCTCGAGTGGCGCCGCGGCATGGTGCGGGTGAACTATTCGAGCGGCCGGCGCGTCGAATTCCCCCACGGCGCGAGCCTGCTCGAGATCAGCCGTGCTTCCGGCGTCCCCCACGCCTCGGTCTGCGGCGGACGCGGGCGTTGCTCGACCTGCCGCGTGCGCATCACGCAAGGGATCGAGCGCCAGGCGGCCCCGAGCCGCGAGGAGCTGCGCGTGCTGCAGCGCGTGGGAGCAGCGCCGAACGTCCGCCTCGCCTGCCAGCTTCGCCCGATCGGCGAGCTCAGCGTGACAACGCTGTTGCCGCCTACCGCCGGTGCTGCCGACTTGACCGGCTCGCCCCGGCACTATCAGGGCGAAGAGCGCGAAATCGCCATTCTGTTCGCCGATCTGCGCGCCTTCACCAAGTTCTCCGAGCGCCGGCTGCCCTACGACGTGGTGTTCGTGCTCAACCGCTATTTCGCCGCCATGGGCCATGCCGTCGAGAGCGCCGGCGGCCGGGTCGACAAGTTCATCGGCGACGGCGTCATGGCGCTTTTCGGCATCGAGGAAGGACCGGAGCGCGGCTGCCGCTCGGCACTCGCCGCCGCGCGCGGAATGGTCGTGCAGCTCGCCGAGCTCAACAGCTCGCTTTCCTACGAGCTCAGCGAGCCCTTGCGCATCGGCATCGGCATCCACGCCGGCCCCGTGA
>DATEQI010000234.1:0-16028 GCA_035272805.1 Alphaproteobacteria bacterium
CAATGGCGGGACTTGATGCTGTTGTCGACCATGAACCGCCGCCCGTTGATCGGGCTTTGCCAGATTTCGTGATCGCCTTTGCCGTGGCGAACGAAGACGCAGCGGCGCTCCCTGAGCATCGCCTTGACACGTGGCGTATAGTTGTCCGGCATCAGGCCGCGCGGTATGCGTTCTCGCTGCGCTCGGCGGTAACGATGAAGGGGATCGCCTGCGTGCCCGCGGCAATCAGGCCGTTTTCTTCCAGGAGCTCGGGCACCACCGTCTTGAGCTTGTCGATCAGCGCCTCGAAGCTGTCGGCACCTGTGGCGAGCCCGGGCACATCCTCGCTCGAGGCGACCCATACCGCGGCCTCGGCGTCCCACTCGGCCTTGACGTGATAGGGCTTCATCGCCCGCGCGCTCCTTTTCGTGATCGGCCGCGAATATAGCCGAATTTCCGCGACTTCGCCATCCGGCGGCGCGGCCCCGGCGGCCAAGGGCCGTGCTCGGTGCCCCCGCCCTGTCGCATTGCCGCGCGCTTGTTGACGCTGGTGATTGCCGTTATCATCCCGGTAAAAGAGGGCGTTGGGGAGGAAAAACATGCAGATAACCCGCAGAGCCGTGCTGCTCGGTGCCTCGAGCCTGGCGCTCACCCCGACGGCCTTGTTCGCGGCGAGCCCGTTTCCGTGGCGGGCGCGACATGGGATGCTCGCGCAAGAGTACCAGGCCACCTTTGGATGAGATGATGGCCCAAGGCTACCGCCTGGTGCATGTCGCCGGGTACGGCGTCAACGGCGTTGCATACTATGCCGCGATCTGGGAAAAGCGCGCGGGACCGCCCTGGCAGGCCCGCCATGGACTGACGGGCGGGCAGTATCAGCAAACCTTCAACCAGCTCTCCCAGCAGGGCTACCGCATTCGGCGCGTGAGCGGTTATTTCGTCGCGGGCGCCCCCTATTACGCCGCGATCTGGGAGCAACGGTCCGGGCCGCCGTTGCAAGCCCGCCACGGTCTCTCGGGGGCGGGATACCAGCAATTCTTCGACCGGATGCTCGCCCAAGGCTATCGCCTGGACTGGGTCAGCGGCTATCAATTGGGCGACGACGCCCACTACGCCGCGATTTGGGAGCAGCGCTCCGGTGCTCCCTTCCAGGCGCGCCACGGCATGACGGCACCGGATTACCAGCAAACCTTCAATCAAATGTCCGCCCAGCAATACCGTCTGCGACATGTCTGCGGCTATTCGGTGCTCGGCCTGCCCTACTTCGCCGCGATCTGGGAGCAGCGCGCCGGTCCCCCCTGGGAAGCCCATCACAACATGACGGGCGCGCAATACCAGCAGACCTTCGACCGGCTCGTGTCGGGAAAAGGCTACCGCCTCACCGATGTGAGCGGGTACGACGCGGGCGGCCAGGCGGTGTATGCCGCCATCTGGGAGCAAGCCTGACCAAGCCGCAGCACCCTTCTCCGCCAGAGCCGCGGCGAGTGCCTCGCGCGCGGCGTCCGCGCTCGCTTCCCTGCGCTTGACGCACCGGCGCCGCAAGTTATATTGCGATGCAATATAAAGCGGATGGATGGACGGACCATGCCCTTAAGCCAGGCGCGCGAGCGCGAGCATCTCCATACGCGGCGCATCGAGTGCCGCGGCTACCAACGCAAGGACGGCCTTTGGGACATCGAGGGGCATCTCGTCGACACCAAGACCTATGGCTGGCAGAGCGACTACCGCGGCGAGGTGGCGCCGGGTGTGCCGGTGCACGAGATGTGGCTGCGCCTCACCGTCGACGAGGATCTCCTGATCCACGAGGTCGAGGCGGCGAGCGACTTCCACCCCTTCAATCTCTGTCCCACGGTGACGCCCAATTTCGCCACGCTCAAGGGCCTCACCATCGGGCCCGGCTGGCGCCGGCAGGTGCGCGCGCGGGTCGGCGGCGTCAAGGGCTGCACCCACCTCGTCGAGCTCCTGTGGCCGATCGCCACGACCGCCTTCCAATCCATCTTCCCGGCGCGCGAGAAACGCGCGCGCGAGCACGGCGAGACGATGGGGCAGGAGCGGCGCGGCCGGCCCGAGCTCATCGACAGCTGCAAGGCGCTCGCGCACGACAGCGAGGTGGTGAAGCGCTATTGGCCCGAGCACTACAAGGCGGGCTGAGGCGGGCTCCGGCGCTCCGCCGTCGCGAGAGCGGTTCGCCTTGACGTTGCCCGCTTGCCCGTGCTTTGGCCCCGCCCTCCACTCGCCGTCCCGATGGGAACACCTTAGATCAGTCTGAAAATATACTTTCTCATCGCTTGCGCAGCGTCGTACACATGCTACCATCTGGGGAACTTTGCAGGACCAGCGCTTGCCGGCGAGGGGGCCATGGCGTGCGAAAAATGCCCGTTCTTCGGATCAAACCGCGGCGCAGACGTGCTGATCAAGATCCGCGGCCTTCATGGAGCCGGCGCACCTGACCATGGCGCCAGCGTACCCGACAAGGATATCGTTGACGCCCTCTATAACATCCTCACCATTCTTGATGCGAAGGCAGCGGGGATGCTGACCTTCAACAGCCTTGTCACAGCGATCCTTGCGGTGATCCTCAGTGCGACGGACGAGGTCAAGGCATCCTTAGGCGTTCCTTCGTTCTTTACGGCGGTTGGCCCATTCGACATGCTTGCCTTCGTCCTATCGTCCTTCTTCTGTCTGTTCATCATACAAGTGAAGTGGAAATTTTTCGGGCAAGTCTCGACGGAGACACCCGGCGATTTCGGAAAGGAAATTCGGCTTTTGGCCGAGGCCGTCGACGACCGCACGCGCTGCTTCTGGCTAAGCAGATATTTTACGCTGGGTGGAATGCTGCTGCTTTTGCTATGCTGGCTCTTGCCGGGGCCGATTCGATCCGTCGTCGTGAGTCTGGTTGGATAATGCACCGAACGCTGACATTGGCCGATCTCTCCGAGAGAGATCGGCAGCTCGTCGAGGCGGCGCGAGACGCGAGCGTTAACGCATACGCCCCGTACTCGGGTTTCGCGGTGGGTGCTGCTGTTCGGACAAAGTCCGGTCGGAGCTATTCCGGCGCCAATCTGGAAAACGCCTCCTATGGTCTCGGTATCTGCGCCGAAGTATCGGTCATGGCGGTCGCCAGCGCGGCGGCCGACCTCGATGTGGAGGCCATTGCCGTGGTCGGCCACAAATTCACGGAGCCGCAGGATAGCTCTCAGCTCGTCACCCCTTGCGGACGCTGCCGTCAGGTGATCTTCGAGGCCTCGCAGGTCTCCAATGTCGACGTGCGCGTTTTTTCCTGCACCGGCGACTTGAGCCAGATCGTCGAATGCACCATCTCAGAGCTGTTACCGGCCGCCTTTGGGCCGAAAAATCTCGGCTTGGACGAGGCGTGGCCGGAGATGCGTTCGCAGTTGCGCGCGGCGGCCGCTCGCTTGGCTGGCAAAGCGCGGGTCGGTACGACCTCGCATACAGGCTTGCCTCGAGCGCCTCGGCACGCGGCGAGCAAGCGCTAAGCGTTTTCCCGCGTGCTCAATTGCGCCTCTTGGCCTCGCCGGGCGTCAAGGTGGAGAGCGACAGCGCGTGAACGCCGCCCGCGAGCTCGTCCTTCAAGATCTCGTAGACGCGGCGCTGGCGGGCGAGCTGCCCCGCACCCTCGAAAGCCGCCGAGACGATCTCGACTCGGAAGTGCGTCTCTCCCCCGGGCTTGGCACCGGCATGGCCGGCGTGGCGCGCCGATTCGTCGATGACCGCGAGCCGCTGGGGCTCGAGCGCCTCGCTGAGCTTGGCGCGGATGCGTGCCTCGACGCGCATGGCTTTCTCCCCGTCGAAGGTCCTTGTAATGCTTCAGAAGTGCAATCTCGGGCGCCGCCCGTCAAGGAGGTTCGCCGCAGCCGGCTCTCCGGAGCGCAGGCTTGCTTGACGCGCCCGGCCGCCCCATACTGAGCCTATGCACAGACAGGCCTACATCGGCATGGATCCATGGGCTGCGGAAGCGCCGCCGAGTCTGCGCCGCTGCGATTCCCCGGAATGCGCCGAGGAGGGCCTCTACCGCGCGCCCAAGGACCGCGAGCGCTTGACCGACTATTATTGGTTCTGCCTCGCGCATGTGCGCGACTATAACCGGCGCTGGAACTATTTCGCGGGCATGGACGAGCGCCAGATCGAGCTCCATCTCCGGCGCGACACGGTGTGGGAGCGCCCCACTTGGCCGCTCGGCATCGGTGCGTTCCGCGCCCGGCGCTTCGATCAGGCCAGGCTGCGCGACTTCTTCGACCTCTTCGAGGAGGAGCGCAAGTCCGAGCGGGAGCGCGCGGAGCGCACGCGGCCGACCGCCGAGGCGGAGGCCCTTGCGACGTTCGAGCTCGCGGGGCCGGTCACCCTCGAGGAGCTCAAGGCGCGCTACAAGGAGCTGGTGAAGCTCCACCACCCTGATCGACACGGTGGCGACAAGGTTGCGGAGGAGCGCTTGAAAGTCATCAACCAGGCCTACACCACCTTGAAGAGCAGCCTCGCCGCGTGATAGCGATTTCATCCTCCACAACCGCTGGACAGACTAAATGAGCGCCACCATGCCTTCGGGGAAACTCGAAACCCCGCCGATCGATGTCCCCGACATCAAGGTCTCCGTGCGGCAGACCTTCGGGATCGACGTCGACATGGAATGCCCGGCCTTCAGCCGGTCGAGCGAGCTGGTGCCGGACTTCGACGAGGTCTACCGCTTCGATCGCGACACCACGCTCGCGATCCTTGCCGGCTTCGCCTACAACCGCCGCGTCATCATCGCGGGCTACCACGGCACCGGCAAATCGACGCACATCGAGCAGGTGGCGGCACGCCTCAACTGGCCCTGCATCCGCGTCAACCTCGACAGCCACATCAGCCGCATCGATCTCGTCGGCAAGGACGCGATCGTCATCCGCGACGGCAAGCAGGTGACGGAGTTCCGCGAGGGCCTGCTCCCCTGGGCGCTGCAGCATCCGACGGCACTCGTGTTCGACGAGTACGACGCGGGCCGTCCGGACGTGATGTTCGTGATCCAGCGCGTGCTCGAGGTCGAGGGCAAGCTGACGCTCTTAGACCAGAACCGCGTGATCCGGCCGCATCCCGCCTTCCGCCTCTTCGCCACCGCCAATACGATCGGGCTCGGCGATACCACCGGCCTCTACCACGGCACGCAGCAGATCAACCAGGGCCAGATGGACCGCTGGAACATCGTCGCCACCCTCAACTACCTGCCGCATGACGAGGAGATGGCGATCGTGCTCGCCAAGGCGCCGCACTACGACAGCGAGGAGGGCCGCAAGCAGATCGACGCCATGGTCCAGCTCGCCGAGCTCACCCGCAGCGGCTTCATCGCGGGCGACATCTCCACCGTCATGTCGCCGCGCACGGTGCTCACCTGGGCGGAGAACGCGGAGATTTTCCACGACATCGGCTTCGGCTTCCGCGTCACCTTCCTCAACAAGTGCGACGAGGCGGAGCGCGCGGTGGTCGCCGAGTACTACCAGCGCTGCTTCGGCACGGAGCTGCACGAGTCCTTGGTCAAGGCGCATCACGCGTAACTCCGATGGCGAACGACCGCAGCCGCGACAATCCGCTCGAGGACTTCCGCCAGGTCACCGCCGCGGCGATGCGGGCGATCTCATGCGAGCCCGAGGCGAACGTCAGCTTCTCGCCCGATCGCCCGTCGCTCTCCGGCAACCAGGCGCGCCTTCCCATGCCCTCGCGCGAGCTGCCGGCGGACGAGGCCGCCGTCGTGCGCGGCGAGGCCGACGGTTTCGCCTTGCGCCTGCGCCATCACGACGCGGAGCTGCACGCCAAGCGCCAGCCCTCGGGCCCGACCTCGCGCGCCATCTTCGATGCCATCGAGCAGGTCCGCGTGGAAGCCCTCGGCGCGCGCCACATGGCGGGCGTGCAGAGCAACCTCGCGGCGGCGCGCGTCGAGGAATGCCGCCAGCGCGGCTTTCACCGCGTCCGCGCCAAGGAGGACGCACCCCTCGCCGACGTGGTCGGCCTTCTCGCGCGCGAGGCGCTCACCGGCGAGAGCCCGCCGCCGGCCGCGCGCCACATGGTTGACCTCTGGCGCAGCTCGCTCGAGAGCAAAGTCGGCAAGGATCTCGCCCAGCTCGGCCACTGCCTTGAGAGCCAGAAGCTCTATGCCGATGCGGCGCGCCAGCTCATCCGCGATCTCGAGCTCGACGAGCAGGACTCCTCCGAGAACGAGATGGAGGACGAGAATTCCGAAAGCGACGAGAACGCCGCGGACGCGGATTCGGAGGCCGGTGACAGCGAGGGCTCGAGTGCCGCCTCGGGCATCAGCCAGGAGGTCCAGGAGGGCGCCGGCCGCGACGGCAGCGAGGCCGACACCGGCGAGGCCGACGGCGAGATGATGCCGGGGGCGGGCGACGACGATTCGACGCGGCCGGGCCGCTCCTTCCGTCCGCAGAGCGACCTGCGCAACGCGCGCGGCGAGCCGCCCTATCGCGCCTTCACCACCCAGTTCGACGAGCTGGTCGATGCGGACAAGCTGTGCGATCCGCAGGAGCTGGCGCGGCTCAGGATGCACCTCGACCAGCAGCTCTCGCACCTCCAGGGCGTCATCACGCGCCTCGCCAACCGCCTCCAGCGCAAGCTGCTCGCCAAGCAGCAGCGCGCCTGGGACTTCGACGTCGACGAGGGGATTCTCGATACGGCGCGTCTCTCCCGCGTGGTCGTCAACCCGGTCTACCCCCTCTCCTACAAGGTCGAGCGCGAGACCGACTTCCGCGACACGGTGGTGAGCCTCCTCATCGACAACTCGGGCTCGATGCGCGGCCGGCCCATCACGGTCGCGGCGATGAGTGCGGACATTCTCGCGCGCACGCTCGAGCGCTGCGCGGTCAAGGTCGAGATCCTCGGCTTCACCACGCGCGCCTGGAAGGGCGGGCAGGCGCGCGAGAAGTGGCTGGCCGACGGCAAGCCGTCCAACCCCGGCCGGCTCAACGACCTGCGCCACATCATCTACAAGGCGGCCGACGCGCCCTGGCGGCGCGCGCGCAAGAGCCTCGGCCTCATGCTGCGCGAGGGCATCCTCAAGGAGAACATCGACGGCGAGGCGCTTCTGTGGGCGCACAACCGGTTGGTCGCACGGACCGAGCAGCGGCGCATCCTCATGGTCATCTCGGACGGGGCACCCGTCGACGACTCGACCCTCTCGGTCAATCCCGGCAACTACCTCGAGCGCCACTTGCGCGACGTGATCGACTGGATCGAGGCCTGCTCGCCGGTCGAGCTCGTCGCCATCGGCATCGGCCACGACGTGACCCGCTACTACAGCCGCGCCGTCACCATCGTGGACGCCGAGCAGCTCGGCGGCACCATGATGGAGAAGCTCACCGAGCTCTTCGACGAGCAGTCGGTCAAGGGCAGCGGGGGCACCCCCCGCACGGCACCCACCCGTCGCGGCATCCGCGCGCGCGGCTGATCGCCGGCGGCACCCTCAATCGTACTTCTTCAAGAAGGCGAGCGTGCGTTTCCAGGCGAGGTCGGCCGCCTCCTTGACGTAGGGAAATGCGGCACCGGTCGGGTTGGCGAAGGCGTGGTTGGCGTCGTAGCCGTAGACCGTGACGTGCTTCTTCGCCTCCTTGGCCGCCGCCTCGAAGCCCTCGACCATCTCGGTGGTGATGAACTTGTCCTGAACGCCGTAGTGCATCAAGACCGGGCTCTTCAAGGTGGCCAGGTCCGCCGCCGTCTTCTTGACGTTGCCGTAGTAGATCACGGTGGCGTCGACGGGGGTGGCGAGCGAGGCGTTCAAGGACCAGCCGCCGCCGAAGCACCAGCCGATCGTGGCCACCTTGCCGTTCACCTTGGGGTTCTTCTTGAGCCAGGCGATCCAGCTCACGAGCGTGTCGCTCGCCGCCTGGGGGTCGGTGCCGCCGGAGAGCGCCTTGGCCTCATCGGCCGTGGCGGCGACCTTGCCGTTGAAGAGGTCGACGGCGAGTGCGGCATAGCCGTCCTTGGCGAACTCGGCGGCGACGGACTTGATCTGGTCGTTCAAGCCCCACCATTCGTGGATGAGGAGAACGGCGTGCGCCGGCGTCTTCGCAGGCACGGCAAGGGCGGCACTCACGTTGCGCCCGCTCGCGGTCGTGAGGCTCACCGTCTCGAGCCCGGCGGCAACGGCGCGCGCGAGCCCGGGGTCGGCGAGAATGGCCGCCAGCGGCACGCCGCCCGCGATCCCCTTGACGATGCTCCTGCGCGAAATCTGCATGGCCCTCCCTCCCTTTCCAAGACGTTCGGGAGAAGCTTAACCACAGGCGAGTGCGGGGTCATCGTCACACTTGCGTGAGGGCGCAAGCAGGCCCGACAAAAGCGAAAGGCCCGCTCGGGGCGGGCCTTGCGACAGCGACGCGCGCGCGCTGCACCCTTCAGGCGGGCGCGCGCTTCGCCTTCGCCCGCTCGATGCGGCGCTTCAAGCGCCTCGCCTCGTCCGGGAGTGCCGCGTCGGGGCTGGAGAGGAGAAAGGCGTCGAGGCCGCCGCGATGCTCGATCGTCCTCAAGGCCGAGGTGGCAAGCCGCACGCGCACGGTGGTGCCCAAGGCATCGCTCATCAAGGAGGTGCGCTGCAGATTGGGCAGGAAGCGGCGCCGCGTGCGGTTGTTGGCATGGCTCACGTTGTTGCCATACTGGACGCCGACGCCGGTCATCATGCAACGTCGCGACATGAGACTATCCCTTTGAGCGGAAAGCGAGAGCGCGCTTATTACAGATTCGGGCGGGGCGCGTCAAGGGCTGAGCCCCACCCTCCTTCGCCGCAATTGCTGACCCCTCTCCCGCTTCGCGGGAGAGGGAGGGACCCAGCGCGTAGCGCTGGGAGGGTGAGGGACGGCTCCGACATTGGGCTGTCCCTCACCCTTCCCATCCCTTCGGGATGGGCCCCTTCCCTCTCCCGCTTGCGGGAGAGGGAATTCGCCTTCTGAGAGAAGGGGGTCACTCAGGCATAAGGCTTGAACTGCTTCGAGAGCTGCAGGCCCTGGCGCTGGTAGGAGGAGCCGAGCGCCGCGCCATAGAGCTTGTCGGGCACATCGGTCAAGCGCTCATAGACGAGGCGCCCCACGAGTTGGCCGTCCTCGATCATGAAGGGCACGTCGTGCGAGCGCACCTCGAGCACCGCGCGCGTGCCTTGGGCGCCCTCGCCGGCATGGCCGAAGCCGGGGTCGAAGAAGCCGGCGTAGTGGACGCGGAACTCGCCCACGAGGGTGTCGTAGGCGACCATCTCGGCGGCGTGGTCGGGCGGCACGTTGACCGCCTCCTTGGAGGCGAGGACGTAGAAGTCGTCGGGGTTGAGGATGATCGCGCGCTCGCGCCCCGCCGCGATCGGCTCCCAATAGTCGAGCGGATCGTAGTGGGCGATCCTGTCGAGGTCGATGAGATCGGCGTGCTTCTTGGCGCGGAAGCCGATGAGGTCGGCGCCCGGCTCGCCCGAGAGATCGACGGTCACCGGCAGCCCGCGCTGGACGTGGCGCGCCTCGAGCGGGCGGTCGACGAGTTGGAGCTGCTCCTGCAGGCGGAAGAGCTCGGCGTCGCTGTAGCTCGGCGAGCCGCGGCGCACGCGCAGCTGATTGAGGCGCGAGCCCTGGCGCACGACGATCGAGAAGGTGCGCGGCGAGATCTCCGCATAGAGCGGGCCCGCGTAGCCCGACGGGATGCGGTCGAACTCGCTCGCGCGGTCGGTGATGAGGCGGGTGAAGATGTCGAGGCGCCCGACCGAGCTTTTGGGATTGGCAAGCCCCGAGATGCGGCTCGAGAGCGCCACGTATTCCAACAGCGGGGCGATATAGACGCAGCCCTTCTCGAGCACCGCCCCCTGGGCGAGATCGATCTTGTGCATGCCGAAGAGATCGATCTTCTGCTTGACCGTGTAGCCCTCGCCCGGGAGAAAGCTCGCGCGCACGCGATAGGCGACGGAGCCGAGGCGGAGATCGATCGAGGCCGGCTGGACCTGCTGCTCGGAGAACTCGGCCGCCGCCATGACCTCCTTGTTGCGGATGAGCTCCTTGAGCGCCTGATAGGGGAGGATGCCGGTCGTGTGCCGGGGCGGCTGGCTCATGTGCGTCGAGGAAGCGGGGAAGAGGCTGTCAACCATGGTTTGAAGTCCTTGGCTCGCGATTGCTGCGCCACGCGAGCCCCCTCACCATAGGCGATGCCCGGCTTGAATCCAACGGTTGAGCCGCATGGTGCCGACATCGTTTGGGCACCAAACGATGCACAAGGCGCTCCCTCGTAAGCGTCTGAACTTCAGACCGTAAGCAGCTTATCCCCGCATCGCTCGAGATGCTCGTTCGGGATAACCGCATCGAAGCTGTGGACAAATGCTCAGCACCCCTTGCCCCGGAACGCCTGCAAGAGCCGCGCGGCCGCGGCCGTCGGGCTGAGCTTGCCCGCCGTCACCTGGGCCTCGATCCTGCGCGCGATGGCCCCGGCCTCGGGATGGCTCTTGAGCGCGGCGAGCAGTCCCTCCGCGAGCTCGCTCGAGAGCCAGGCGCGCGCCTGCTCGGCGCGCCGGGTCGCGAGCTCGCCCTTCGCCGTCAGTGCCGCGCGATACTGCTCGACGGTGTGCCAGACGTCCGCGATGCCTTTCCCCGTGAGGGCCGAGGCGAGCTTGACCGGCGTGCGCCACTCGGGCGAGCGCGGCATGATGAGCTGCAGCGCGCGGCGGTAGTCGGCCGCGGCGCGCGCGGCGGCGGCCGTGAGCTCGCCGTCGGCCTTGTTGACGACGAGGAGGTCGGCAAGCTCGATGATGCCGCGCTTCAAGCCTTGCAGCTCGTCCCCGCCCGCGGGCTGGAGGAGGAGGATGAACATGTCGACCATGTCGGCGACCGCCATCTCCGACTGGCCCACCCCGACCGTCTCGACGATGACGACATCGAAGCCCGCGGCCTCGGCGACGAGGATCGCCTCGCGCGTGCGGCGAGCGACGCCGCCGAGCGCCCCTCCCGTGGGCGAGGGCCGGATGAAGGCCGCGGGCTCGACCGCGAGCTTCTCCATGCGCGTCTTGTCGCCGAGGATTGAGCCGCCGCCGCGCTTGGAGGAGGGGTCGACCGCGAGCACGGCCAAGCGGCGGCCCTTGCCGATCAGGTGGAGGCCGAAGGCCTCGATGAAGGTCGATTTGCCCACCCCCGGCGAGCCCGAGATGCCGAGGCGGATCGCGTTGCCGGTTGCCGGCATGAGCCGTGCCAAGAGCGCTTCCGCCTTGGCGCGATGATCGGCGCGCGTCGATTCGACCAGCGTGATGGCGCGCGCGAGCGCGCGGCGCTCGCCCCGCTCGACGGCGGCGGCCAGACGCTCGACCTCGTCCGTGCCCTCCGCCTTGGCCGTGCGCTTGCCGCCCGTGGGTCGCTCGCCGCTCATGGCGTCTTCCTAGCCGAAAACCGCGATGGGCGCCACGGGAGAGCGCTTATACCTACCTTTTCTTGTGCCCCGCTGCGGTCGATCTCTCAAGGTATTCACCACGGAGACACGGAGGACACGGAGAAGAATTCGCTCCTGGATTGCTTCGTCGGCTTCGCCTCCTCGCAATGACGATTCTGAACCCGTCATCGCGAGCCGAAGGCGAAGCGATCCAGACCGCTTCTCCGTGTCCTCCGTGTCTCCGTGGTTAAACTACTAAGAGAAGCGAGATGCGCGCCTTACCCGACCGCACTCGCCCTGACCTCGTCGGGGTCCGGCAGGCCCAGCTCGGCCGCTTCCTGCTGGCGCCGCCACATGGCGGCATAGGTGCCGCCGCGCGCGAGCAGCTCGGCGTGGCGGCCGCGCTCGACGATGCGGCCCTCCTCGAGCACGAGGATCTCGTCCGCCTCGATCACGGTCGAGAGGCGGTGGGCGATCACGAGCGTGGTGTGGTCGGCCGAGACCTCGCGCAGGGAGGTCTGGATCTCCTGCTCGGTCTTGGTATCGAGGGCCGAGGTCGCCTCGTCGAAGAGCAGGATGAGCGGGCGCTTCAAGATCGTGCGCGCGATCGCGACGCGCTGCTTCTCCCCGCCCGAGAGCTTGAGGCCGCGCTCGCCCACCATGCTCTTGTAGCCGTCGGGCAGGCTCAAGATGAAATCGTGGATGCGCGCGAGCCGCGCCGCCCCTTCGACCTCCTCCCGCGTCGCCCCCGGCCGGCCGTAGGCGATGTTGTAGTAGATGGTGTCGTTGAAGAGCACGGTGTCCTGCGGCACGATGCCGATCGCGGCGCGCAAGCTCGTTTGCGTCACCCGGCGCACGTCCTGGCCGTCGACGAGGAGACGGCCGCCGCTCACCTCGTAGAAGCGGAAGAGCAGGCGCGAGATGGTCGATTTCCCCGCCCCGCTCGGCCCCACGATGGCGACCGTCCTGCCGGGCGGCACGGTGAAGGAGACGTCCTTGAGGATGGGCCGGCGCGCGTCGTAGCCGAAGAAGACATGGTCGAAGACGACCTCCCCGCCGCGCGGCTGAAGCGGCTTCGCGTCGGGCGCATCCTCGATCTCGGCCTCGATCTTGAGGAGGCGGAACATCGCCTCCATGTCGATGAGCGACTGGCGCATCTCGCGGTAGACGAAGCCGAGGAAATTGAGCGGGATGTAGAGCTGGATGAGGTAGGTGTTGACCAGCACGAAGTCGCCGATCGTCATCCGCCCGGCCACGACCCCCGCTCCGGCCATCACCATGATGACCGTGAGCCCCACCGCGATGATCGCCGCCTGGCCGACGTTCAGAAGCGAGAGCGTCACCTTGCTTTGGATCGAGGCGCGCTCGTAGCGCGCGAGGGCCTGTTCGTAGCGCCCCGCCTCGTGCGCCTCGTTGCCGAAATACTTGACCGTCTCGTAGTTGAGCAGGCTGTCGACGGCCTTGGTATTCGCCTCCTGGTCGCTCTCGTTCATCCGGCGGCGGTATTTCGTGCGCCACTCGGTGACGGCGAGGGTGAAGGCGATGTAGCCCGCGATGGTGACGAAGGTGACGAGGGCGAACCAGAAATCGAAGAGCACCCACAGCACGCCGCAGACGAGGCCGATCTCGACGAGGGTGGGCAGGATGTTGAAGAGCATGAAGCTGAGCGCGAACTCGATGCCCGTCGTCCCTCGCTCGATCGAGCGCACCATGCCGCCGGTGCGGCGGTCGAGATGGAAGCGCAGCGCCAAGCGGTGGAGATGCACGAAGGTGCGCAGCGCCACCTGGCGGATGGCGCGTGCGGCGACCTTGGCGAAGATCGCATCCCTGAGCTCGCCGAAGACGAGCGCCATCACGCGCGCGAGCCCGTAAGCGAGGATGATCGCAAGCGGCACGCCGGCAGCTGCCGTGGCCGCCGCGGTGACGTGACCGCCCGCCCCTTGGCTCAAGCTGTCGACCGCGCGCTTGTAGAGCATGGGCACGTAGACGTTGCAGAGCTTGGCGGCAAGGAGGAAGAGAAGCGCCGTCACCACCCGCGCCTTGAGCTCGGCCGCACCCTTGGGCCAGAGGTAGGGCAGGAGCGTGCGGATGGTGCGCCAGGCGTCCGCGGCGGACTGGCGCGTCGAGGTCTCTTTTGGGGGCGGCGTCATGGCGGAGAAGGTAATGGGCCGGGCATCGGCGCGCCAGCCCCCTCACCCATCCTCTCCCCCTGAAGGGAGAGAAGGGTAAGTTTGGCGCTGCACGATTCCTCCCTCTCCTCCTTCAGGAGGAGAGGGTAGGGTGAGGAGGTGCCTCCGCCACGCCGACCCCTCACGCCGCCTTGCGCCGGCGGCGGATGAGCGAGAGGATCTCGCTGGCGGCGAGCGGAATGTTGGTGCCCGGACCGTAGATGGCCGCGACCCCTTGCCTGCGCAGTAAATCGTAATCCTGGGGCGGCACCACGCCGCCCAAGACGACGAGGATGTCGTCCGCCCCCTCGGCGCGCAAGTGCTCGAGCACTGCCGGCACGAGCGTCTTGTGCCCGGCCGCCTGGCTAGAGACGCCGATCACATGCACGTCGTTCTCGATCGCCTGGCGCGCCGCCTCCTCGGGGGTCTGGAAGAGCGGGCCGATGTCGACATCGAAGCCGAGATCGGCGAAGGCGGTGGCGATCACCTTGGCCCCCCGGTCATGACCGTCCTGGCCGAGCTTGACGACGAGCAGGCGCGGCCGGCGGCCTTCCTCTTGGGCGAAGGCCTCGACCTCGCGCTGCACGCGCTTGAAGCCCTCATCGCCCGCGTAGGCGGCACCGTAGACGCCGGAGATCGAGCGCACCACGGCGCGATGGCGGGTGAAGACGCGCTCGAGCGCATCCGAGATCTCGCCCACGCTCGCGCGCGCGCGCGCCGCCTGGACGGAGAGCTCGAGCAGGTTGCCCTCCCCGCGCGCGGCCGCTTCTGCGAGGGCGTCGAGGGCCGCCTTGCAGTGCTGCTCGTCGCGCGCCGCGCGGATCTGCTTCAGGCGCAGGACCTGCGCCTCGCGCACCTGCGTGTTGTCGATGTCGAGCACCTCGACGTCCGTCTTCTCCTCGGGCCGGTAGCGGTTGACGCCGACGATGATCTCCTCGCCGCGGTCGATGCGCGCCTGCCTGCGCGCCGCCGCCTCCTCGATGCGCAGCTTGGGCATGCCCGACTCGACCGCCTTGGTCATCCCACCCATCGCCTCGACCTCTTGGATGAGCTCGCTCGCCGCCTTGGCCAGGCTCGCGGTCAGGCTCTCGAGGTAGAAGCTGCCGCCGAGCGGATCGATCACCTTGGGGATGCCCGTCTCGTCGCGGATGATGAGCTGGGTGTTGCGCGCGATCCGTGCCGAGGCAGGCGTGGGCAATGCCAAGGCCTCGTCGAAGGCGTTGGTGTGGAGCGACTGGGTGCCGCCGAGCACCGCCGCCAGGGCCTCGATCGTGGTGCGCACCACGTTGTTGTAGGGGTCCTGCTCCGTCAGGCTCACGCCCGAGGTCTGACAATGGGTGCGCAGCGCGAGCGAGACGGCATTCTTCGGAGCGAAGGGCTGCATCAGCCGCGCCCAGATGAGCCGCGCCGCGCGCAGCTTGGCGATCTCCATGAAGAAATTCATGCCGATCGCGAAGAAGAAGGAGAGGCGCGGGGCGAACTCGTCGATGCCGAGGCCGCGGGAGAGTGCCGCGCGCACGTACTCGACCCCGTCGGCGAGCGTGAAGGCGAGCTCCTGCACCGCCGTGGCCCCCGCCTCCTGCATGTGATAGCCGGAGATCGAGATCGAGTTGAATTTCGGCATGTGCTTCGCGGTGTACTCGATCACGTCGGCCACGATGCGCATGCTGGGACCGGGCGGATAGATGTAGGTGTTGCGGACCATGAACTCCTTGAGGATGTCGTTCTGGATGGTGCCGGAGAGCTTCGCCGCCGGCACCCCCTGCTCCTCGCCCGCGACGATGAAGGAGGCCATCACCGGCAGCACGGCGCCGTTCATGGTCATCGACACGCTCACCTTGTCGAGCGGGATGTCGCGGAAGAGGATCTTCATGTCCTCGACGGAATCGATCGCGACCCCCGCCTTGCCGACGTCGCCGACGACGCGCGGATGGTCCGAATCATAGCCGCGATGGGTGGCGAGATCGAAAGCGACCGAGAGACCGGTCTGCCCGCCAGCCAAGTTGCGCTTGAAGAACTCGTTGGTCGCCTCGGCCGTGGAGAAGCCGCCGTACTGGCGCACCGTCCACGGCCGGTTCGCGTACATGGTGGCGCGCGGGCCGCGCAGGTAAGGCGGGAACCCCGGCAGCGTGGCGACCGCCTCGAGGCCCTCGAGGTCCGCTGCCGTGTAGAGCGGCTTGACCGTGAGCCCCTCGGGCGTCTCCCAGGCGAGCTTATCGGGCGAGGCGCCTGCGAGCTCCTCGCGCGCTGAAGCCCGCCAGTCCTCGAGCGTCCGCTTCGGGAAATCGTCCATGGCCGCTGATTATATCGCGCGGCAAAAGGTTGCCGCAAAGATTCTCCTCTCCTCCTTCAGGAGGAGAGGAGGGGCCCCGCGGGCCAAAGGCCCGCTTCTTCTGCATCATGCATAAGAGGCGCGCTACGCGCGCCGGGCGAAGCGATGGGGAGGTGAGGAGGGCGAACGTGGGGAGCTCCTGCGGCCGATGGCATGTCTCGCACCCCTACCTCCTC
>DATEQI010000235.1:0-16909 GCA_035272805.1 Alphaproteobacteria bacterium
AGCGGGTCGGCGCCTTGAAGATGTGGCGCGAGAGCGGCACCGTCGGCGCCAGGATGTCGTGGAACTCGTTGTCGCTGCCGCGCGCGAGGGCCGCGAGTGCCGCGGACGCGGCGGGTGCGATCGCATCGAAGATGCCGAGGAGCGCATCCGAATGGCGCTCGCCGTCGCCCGCGATGAGCTCGGCATAGTTGAAGTCGTCGCCCGTATACATGCGCACGCCTTGCGGCAGGCGGCGGCGCATGGCGATCTCGCGCTCCTTGTCGAGGAGCGAGATCTTGACGCCGTCGATCTTGGCCGCGTTGCGCGCGATCACGTCGAGCGCGGTCTCGGCCGCCGCATCGAGGTCGCGATCGCCCCAATAGCCGGCGAGGGCGGGATCGAACATGTCGCCGAGCCAGTGGATGATCGCCTTGTCGGCGAGCTGGGAGAGGATGCGGTCGTAGACGCGCGCGTAGTCCTCGGGCCCGCGCGCGGCCGCGGCGAGCGCCCGGCTCGCCATCAGGACGATACGCCCGCCGAGCTTCTCGATAGCTGTGATCTGCTCCTCGTAGGCGCGCACGACCGCGTCGATCGTGGCGCCGGCGGCGAGATGATCGGTGCCGGCGCCGCAGAAGAGGAGGGCGCCCGGAACGTCCTTCGCCGCCTCGACCGAGCGGCGGATGAGCTCGAGCGAGGTGGGCCAATCGAGCCCCATGCCGCGCTGTGCGGTGTCCATCGCCTCGGCGACGCCGAGCCCCAAGCCCCAGAGGTGGCGGCGGTAGGCCATGGTGGCGTCCCAGTCGACGGAAGCATCGAGCCAGGGATCGTTGTCGGCGAGGGCGTCGGCGACGACATGGGTAGCCGCGAAGGCGATGCGGTTGAAGGAGGCACTCGCGCGCGCGGGCAGATTGCGCGGCGGCCTCGTGCTGTAGGGCAGGAGCCGCCCGTCTGCGCTCGGCAGGTTGATCGTCGGCATGGCTCAGCCCTCCAGCTTGGGAACGTCGATCCAGCGCCGCTCGGCCCAGCTCTTGAGGCCGAGCTCGGCGAGCTGGACGCCTTTGGCCCCCGCGAGCAGATCCCAGCGGAAGGGAGCGCCTTCCATGACGTGCCGGATGTAGAGCTCCCACTGCGCCTTGAAGCCGTTGGGATAGGGCTCGGAGTCCGGTACCTCCTGCCACTCGGCGAGGAAGTCGTGGCTACTCAGCGCATCCGGGTTCCATACCGGCTTCGGCGTCGCCTGGCTCGGCTGGATCCAGCAGCGCGTGAGCCCGGCCAGCGCCGAGCCGCGCGTGCCGTCCAGCTGGAAGGTGACGAGATCGTCGCGCCGCACGCGCGTGCACCAGGAGCTGTTGATCTGCGCGATGACGCCGCCCGCGAGCTCGAAGGTGGCGAAGGCCGCGTCGTCGGCGTCGGCGCGGTAGGGCTTGCCGCGCTCGTCCCAGCGCTTGGCGATGAAATTGGCACCCCGGCAGCTCACCGCCTCCACCTCGCCCAAGAGATTGTCGAGGATGTAGCGCCAGTGGCAGAGCATGTCGAGGATGATGCCCCCGCCTTGGCGCTTGCGGTAGTTCCAGGAGGGCCGCTGCGCCGCGATAGCGTCGCCCTCGAAGACCCAATAGCCGAAGTCGGCCTTGAGCGAGAGGATGCGGCCGAAGAAGCCGCTCTCGATGAGGCGCCGCATCTTGACCAGGCCGGGGAGGAAGAGCTTGTCCTGCACCACCCCGTGCCGGATGCCGGCCTCCTTGGCCTTGCGGTAGAGCTGAAGCGCGTCGGCCAGCGAGGTCGCCGTCGGCTTCTCGCAATAGACGTGCTTGCCGGCGGCGATCGCCCGCTCGACGTTGGGCTTGCGCAGGTCGGTCGAGAGCGCGTCGAAGTAGATCGCGTCGTCCGCATTGGCGAGCGCCTTGGCGAGGCTCGTCGTGATGCGCGCGAGCCCGTGCGCGTCCGCAAGCGCCTTCAGCTTCTCCATGTTGCGGCCGACAAGGATGGGATCCGGCATCGCCCGCGTGCCGTCCTCGAGTGCCACCCCGCCCTCGTCGCGGATGGCGAGGATCGAGCGGATAAGATGCTGGGTGGTCCCCATCCGGCCGGTGACCCCGTTCATGATGATGCCGAGGCGTCGTTCGCTCATGGCGTTACCCTTGGATTTATCTTGGCCCTGCCCGCCCGGCACGGCCTCGCGCGCACCGCGGGCCTTGCCGGAGCGCTCATCTTAGCTTCCGCGCGCACGCATTACGACAGGCGAAAACGCGCGGCGAGCGCGCTCGCGCTTGCCATCGCCCCGCCATCGCAAGAGGTGCCGGAGAAGGCGCTCGCCGTGATCGGTCGCATCAGGCGGCGATTGTGAGCCGAAGGCCGAGCGCACGCAGGACTTTGGCAACCGTCGCGAACTCCGGATTGCCCTCCGGTGACAGCGCCTTGTAGAGATTGGCGCGGCCGAGGCCGGCGGCCTGCGCGATCTCGGTCATGCCCTTGGCGCGGGCGATATCGCCCAGCGCCGCCTTTAGCAAGTCGGAGTCGCCATCCTCGAGAACGGCATCGAGATAGGCGGCAATGTCCTCTTTGGTCTCCAGAGTTTCGGCCGCATCCCAACGGCGCGTTTTGCGAGCCATGTCGTCCTCTCTAAATCTCCCGCGCCAGTTCGAGGGCGCGCGCGATGTCGCGATCCTGGGTCCGTTTGTCGCCGCCGCAGAGCAGTACGACAACCATTTCGCCGCGCCGGATGAAATACACCCGGTAGCCGGGACCGTGATCGATCCGCATCTCCGACACACCGCTGCCCACCGGCTTCACGTCACCGGGATTGCCGAGCGAGAGGCGTCGGATGCGAACCGTAATCCGGGCGCGCGCCTCGGGGTCCCGCAAAGCTGCAAACCAAGCGGCAAAAACGTCGGTTTGCCGGACCTCCGTCGCCATGAATTGTCTCTTCTGAAGGACAGTTTGTCAAGATTTCCGCGGACCATATTTTGGCGCTTCTTCGGGCGCGCAACCTGTCCCTGCACCAACGTCGCTCGGGCGCGGTAACAACCGTCGATTTGAATTGTGGCCCTTCCTTTGAAGTTCTGCGGGCTGAAAACCGATGCACGGGGTCGTCGCGTATGATCCCGCCTTTGAACTCGCGCGGCCGCTTCGAGCGCCGAAGCCGTGCGTCAGTCACAATGCCGGCAATCCCGCTCCGTCGTCGCCGGGATAGAGATCGCGCAGCAGGGGTATCGCGCGGCAGGCCATGGCGGCGTATTCGGGGTCGAGCTCCGTGCCGACGGCGCGGTAGCCCACACGAGCGGCCGCCGCCAGCGTGGAACCGCCGCCCGCGAAGGGGTCGTAGACCACGCCGATGCCGAGCGGTAGTGAGGCGCGGACGAGCTGGCGCATGAAGCGCTGCGGCTTGAGGGAGGGGTGCGGTGCGATTGCGCGCTCGATCGCTCGCGTCGGCGCGGAGTCGATGACGTCCCGGAACGGCTCATCGCCCGAGATGCGTCGCAGCCCGCCTGTTCCCCAGCGGCGGAGATTGGCCGCGACCGTGCGCTCGCTGACCGGCTTGCGGAAGAGCCCCCAAGGCTCCCACCCGGCGCGCGGCATGACCGAGACGTCCGCCAATTCCCGCTCAGCACCCTTGGGCCGGTCGCCGCCGCGCAGCGTCTGCACGAGCCGGATGATCTCGCCGCGCTTTTCGAAGCCTGTCTTCTCGAAGCAGGCGAAGGTCGTGGTGGAGAGAAGTGGGGTCGAAGCGATCATCAGATGACCGCCGGGAACCAGTTTGCGCAGTGCCAAGGTTGCGAAGCGGACAAAGAAATCGTCGAGCTGCTTTCTGTCCTCCTCGCTCAGCACCGTGAATCGCGGCAAGGGGGAGCGCGCGACGCCATCGAAGGCAGGCGGAATGCGCCACACGCCGCCGCGGCCTTGCCGCAATTTCGCATGGTCCTTCTCTTGGTACTCGATCAGGCCATAGGGCGGGTCCGTCACGATGCCGTGCAGGCTGTCGTCGGGAAGCCGGGTCATCCAAGCGAGTGCGTCCGCGGGAACAAGCGCAATGCCGATACAGGGCTCCACAGCGGTGCTCTCACCGATTTGCCTGACGAGGCTCCACAGCTTGGTCTCCGCCTGCCGCAAGGTTTCGGCAACGCGTCCACGCGGCGCAACTGGGACGTGACTCCCGTCGCCCTCCTGCCTGCGCGCTGGCCGGAGCCCGCTCACTCGTCCGCCAGCGTCGGGATCGCGGCGATTTCGGCGCGCTTCGTCTTGCTTAGTCGCTCTATGTCATACCGGGCTTGCAGGTTGAGCCAAAGCTCGGGGCCGTTGCCGCACAGCTTGCCGAGCCGTAGCGCCATTTCGGGCGTCACTGGCGCGCGCTCGGTCAGGATCGCGTGCAAGGTCTGCCGCGACACGCCAAGAAGGCGTGCGATCTCGACACGGGAGCGCCCCAGGGCCGGGACGACATCCTCGCGCAGCAGCTCGCCAGGATGCATGGGCGGGAGCCCCCGCTTGACCGTCCGCTTGCTCATCAGTGGTAATCCTCCAAATCAACCGCGATGGCGTCGGCGCCGTCCCATGCGAACGTGATCCGCCGATTGCCGGTGACCCGTATCGACCACCGCCGCTCGCCATGCAGGGCATGGAAGTGGTAGCCCGGCAGGTTCAGCTGTTCGGGCCGGGTAGCGTCGTCCAAGGCCCGCAACATGCGTCCCACCCGCGCCACGTTCTGCACGCTCAAGCCGCCCGCCTTCCCGGTCTCGAAATAGGCGCGGAGCGCCTTGCTGCGGAAAGTGCGTATCACGTAGGAAAGATAGTCCACCCGGTGGAAACGTCAAGTATTGCTTTACGCCTCCCGCCCGCCTCACGCATATCCCGGCGGCGCCACGAAGCCGTGGTATTCCCGCTCGAGCAGCTGCGCGAAGGCGATGCACGTGCGGTCGCCGTATTGCGGTCCCACGATCTGCACGCCGATCGGCAGGCCCTTCGGGTTGAAGCCGATGGGGGCGACGGCCGCGGGCAGATAGGCGACGCAGGAGTAGCCGGCCCAAAAGAGCTGGTCGGTCGTCGGCACCTTCTTGCCGTTGACGACCACGCTGCGCTGCCAGCGCTCGCCCTTGTGGTCGTGCGGGAAGGCGGCGGAGGAGGCCGCCGGCGAGAGCAGGAGGTCGTAGTCCTGGAAGAAGGCGTGCCACTTCCAGCGCATCCTGTGGCGCTCCTCGTTGAAGGCGAGCCAATCGCGATGCGACATCGTGTTGGCGCGCGTCATGCGCGCGAAGTAGCTCTCGTCCGCGGGATCGAGCGTCTTCGCGACCTCGAGCGCCTTGGCGAATTGCTCGGGCGTCTGCCGGCCCGCGGTCGCGGCGCGCAGCAGCATGATATAGACGCGGTTGGCGTGGTCCGTGTCGATATCGGGGCGCGCCTTGTCGCTTACCTTCGCTTTCCTCTTGGCGAGGAAGTCCGCGAGCTTCTGGAGCTGGTCCTGCACCTCGCGGTCGACCTCGGCGTTGGGGTCGTCCAGCATGAGGGCGACCTTGAACTGGCGGAGCTCGCGTTTTCGCGGCTGCGGCAGGCGGAGCTGGTAGCCGGCGCCGTCGATCTCGTCGGGTCCGGCCATCGCGGCAAGGGCGAGTGCGAGATCGTCCGCACTCCGCGCGAGCGGCCCGATGACGGAGATGTCGCTCTGCGAGACGCGGCCCGGGAGCGCTTGTCCGCGCGGCGGGCAGATGCCGTAGGTCGGCTTCAAGCCGAAGACGCCGCAGTAATGCGCCGGGTTGCGGATCGACGAGCCGATGTCGCTGCCCGCCTCGATTCCCGTGAGCCCCGCGGCAAGTGCTGCGGCCGCCCCGCCCGAGGAGCCGCCCGGCACCTTGGTGCGGTCCCAGGGATTGTTCGAGGTGCCGTAGATGTCGTTGTAGCTTTGCCAGTCGGCGAGCCAGACCGGCACGTTCGTCTTGCCGAAGAGGACGACGCCCGCCTTGAGCAGGCGCTCGACCGCGAGCGCATTACTTTTGGGTCGGTTGTCCTTGAGCTCGGGCAGCCCCCAGGTCGTGGGCATGCCGGCGACATCGAAGGATTCCTTGATGGTCATGGGCACGCCGTGGAGCGGGCCCCATATTTCGCCCTTGGCGAGTGCCTTGTCGGCGGCGCGGGCGCGCTTCCTCGCCGCCGGGAGGTCGGTCGCGATGATGGCGTTGAGCCGCGGATTGTAGCGCTCGACGCGGCCGAGATAATGCTCGAGCAGCTCGAGGCAGCCGAGCTTCTTCCGGCGGATGAGGGCGGCCAGGCGCTTGGCCGAGGCGAAGGCGATGTCGTCCATGATTTCCCCCTTTGGTTTCTCCGGCCCGCGGCCGGGCGCGGCCCCGGGCCGGGCGCGGCCCGAGTCCTACAGCGTTTCCTCGAAATCGGCCAGGGCCGGCGCTATGATGAGGGCGAACGGCGAAGAGACGGAGTGGTGCTGCGATGGCGGAGGCGGCGATGAACGAGGTCGGCAGCTTCGATTACGTGATCGTCGGCGCGGGCTCCGCGGGCTGCGTGCTCGCCAACCGGCTCTCGGCGGATCAGCACGCCTCCGTGCTGCTGCTCGAGGCGGGCGGGAAGGACAACTACCTCTGGATCCACATCCCGATCGGCTACCTCTATACCCAGAACAATCCGCGCACCGACTGGTGCTTCAAGACCGAGCCCGAGGCCGGGCTCAATGGCCGCGCGCTCAACTATCCGCGCGGGCGCGTCTTGGGCGGCTGCTCCTCGATCAACGGCATGATCTACATGCGCGGCCAGGCGCGCGACTACGACCAGTGGCGCCAGATGGGCAATCCCGGCTGGGCGTGGGACGACGTGCTGCCCTATTTCAAGCGCTCCGAGGACCAGGTGCGCGGGGCCGACGAGTTCCACGGCGCCGGCGGGGAGTGGCGCGTCGAGGAGATGCGGCTCTCCTGGGAGATTCTCGACGCCTTCCGCGCGGCGGCGGCCGAGGTCGGCATCCGCAACTGCGACGACTTCAACCGCGGCGACAACGAGGGCTGCGGCTACTTCCAGGTCAACCAGAAGCGCGGCGTGCGCTGGAGCACGGCAAAGGCCTTCCTCAAGCCGGTACGCGGGCGCGAGAACCTGACCGTGCTGACGCGCGCGCAAGCGACGCGCATCCGCTGCGAGGGGCGGCGCGCGGTCGGCGTCGAGTTCTCCCACGATGGCCGGCCCGCCTACGCCGCCGCCCGCGGCGAGCTCATCCTCGCAACCGGTTCCGTGGGCTCGCCGCAGCTCCTCCAGCTCTCGGGCATCGGGCCGGGAGCGCTTCTCCAGGCGCACGGCATCCCCCTCGTCCACGAGCTCGGCGGGGTCGGCGAGAACCTGCAGGACCATCTGCAGATCCGCATGGCCTACAAGGTCAAGCACACGCGCACGCTCAACGAGCAGGCCAACAGCCTCTTCGGACGCGCCTGGATGGGGATCGAGTATCTCCTCTTCCGCCGCGGCCCGCTCGCCATGGCGCCGAGCCAGCTCGGCGGCTTCGCCAAGAGCGACGCGAGCCGCGAGACGCCCAACCTCGAGTATCACATCCAGCCCTTGAGCCTCGACCGCTTCGACGAGCCGCCGCATCCCTTCCCGGCCTTCACCGCCTCTGTCTGCAACCTGCGGCCCGAGAGCCGCGGCTTCGTGCGCATCAAGTCGGCCGACGCCAAGGCCCATCCGGCGATCCAGCCCAACTATCTCGCGAGTGCCACCGACCGCCAGGTGGCGGCGACGGCGATGCGGCTCACGCGCCGCATTTGCGCAGCACCCGCGCTCGCGCGCTTCGAGCCCGAGGAGTTCCGGCCGGGCAGCCAATACGAGAGCGACGAGGAGCTCGCGCGCGAGGCGGGCAACATCGGGACGACCATCTTCCACCCCGTCGGCACCTGCAAGATGGGGCGCGATCCGCTCGCGGTCGTCGACGAGCGCCTGCGCGTGCACGGGATCGCAGGCCTGCGCGTGGTCGACGCCTCGATCATGCCGACCATCACCTCGGGCAACACCAATTCGCCCGCCATCATGATCGCGGAGAAAGCCGCGGACATGATCCGCGAGGAGCGCAAGGCGCCCCCTCACCCAACCCTCTCCCCCTGAAGGGGGAGAGGGATACGAAGGGTTGGCGAGGCGGAGCCGAGCCTTACCCGCAGTTGGGTGAGGGGATCAGGCGGGCGTTACGTTGCAGCTTGTGCTCGCGGTAGGTGATGTAGAGGCCGCTCGCGACGATGACGGCCGCCCCGATCCAGGTCGCGAGGTCGGGGAACTCGGCGAAGAAGAGGTAGCCCAAGAGGGTGGACCCGATGAGCTCGCCGTAGCCCATGGGCGCGCAAAGCGAGGCCGAGCCCCACTGCACCGCCTTGATGACGAAATAATGTCCGACGAGCCCGAAGATCCCGACGCCGGCGAAGACGAGCCAGTCGAAGAGCGTCGCCGGCAGGACGAGCGGCGAGAAGGGCAGGATGACGGTCGAGATGGCGAGGCCGCCCAGGCCGGCAAGCGTGATCGAGACCGCGGCGGGGTCCGTGCTGCCGACCTTGCGCGAGAGAATCTGGTAGACCGCATAGCAGAGCGCGTCGAGCAGCACGAGCACGGCACCCCACTGCATCACGTCCGTGCCGGGCCGGATGATGAGGAGGGCTCCCGCGAAGCCCACGATCACCGCCGTCCAACGCCGCGGGCCGACCTTCTCGCCCAGCATGGGCACCGAGAGTGCCGTCACGATGATGGGGCCCACGAAGGCAATCGCACTCGCGGTCGGCAGCGCCACGGTCAGGAGGCCGAGGAAGTAGAAGGCCGAGGCGCCGAAGAGGAGGATGGAGCGCATGAGCTGAGCGCGGGGATGCTTGGTCGCGAGGACCGTGAGACCGCGGCGGGGCAAGAAGACGATCAGGCAGAAGAGGACGTGTCCGGCATAACGCGCCCAGAAAATCTCGGGCATCGGGTAGCTGCGGCCGAGGTACTTCACGGAGGCGCTGAGGAAGGGGAACGCCGTCACGGCCAGCATCATGTAGAAGACGGCGCGCAACACCGATTCGCCGCCAAGCGCGCGCGGCGGGCTCGCTGGGAGGAGGGGCTCGGTCATGAGGCGCGCGACATGGGGCGGGACGCAAGCTGTCGGGAGGCTCGGAGGCGGCAGACTGTCATCCGCCGCTTGACCGCGTCAATGGCGAAAAGCTCGCGCCGATGCCGCCCATACCGGCCGCCCGCAGGGCCGTTTCCCTGGGCCGTTTCCCTGGGCGGCTTCCCTGTTGCCTTGCGGGCACGCCAGCTTGATAGTAGGGGCAAGCGGCAGGGGAGAGGCCGCGGCGGGAGGCGAGATGGCGGGCACGGCCGGCGAGATGATCGCCGTCAAGCGGCTCAGCAAGCAATACGAGACCTCGCGCGGCCCCGTGCTGGCGTTGGACGACATCGACTTCAGCGTGGCCGAGGGGGAGTTCGTCGCCGTGGTGGGGCCCTCTGGCTGCGGCAAGTCCACACTCCTCAAGATTCTCGCCGGCCTCATCGCGGCGTCGCAAGGCGGCGCCGATCTCGGCGGCACGGCGATCAGCGGCCCGCGGCGCGACATCGGCGTCGTCTTCCAGTCGCCCGTGCTCTTCCCCTGGCGCTCCGTGCTCGACAACGTGCTGCTGCCGGTCGACGTGCAGAGGCTGGGACGCGAGAGGATGCGGCCGCGCGCGCTCGAGCTCCTCGCCCTCGTCGGGCTCGAGGGCTTCGAGCACCGCTATCCCTGGGAGCTCTCGGGCGGCATGCAGCAGCGCGTCGCCATCACCCGCGGCCTCATCCACGATCCCGCCATGCTGCTCATGGACGAGCCGTTCGGCGCGCTCGACGCCATGACGCGCGAGAGCATGAACCTCGAGCTCCAGCGCATCTGGCTCGAGCGGCGCAAGACCGTGCTCTTCATCACCCATTCGATCGCCGAGGCGGTTTTCCTCGCCGACCGCGTCCTGGTCATGACGCCGCGGCCGGGGCGGATCATGGACGCGGTCTCGGTCACGCTCACGCGGCCGCGCTCGCTCGACATGAGTGCCAGCGTCGAGTTCGGCACGCTTGTCCGGCGCATTCGCGCCCATTTCAACGCCAAGGGCGAGTTGGGCGGATAAGCGGATGAAGAGCCCGCGCAACATGGCGATCCGCGTGCTGCTGCTCCTGATCTCGCTTGCGCTCTGGGAGGCGGCCGTGCGGCTCTTGGACGTGCCCGCCTTCATCCTGCCCGCACCTTCCCGCGCGATCATGGCCCTCTATCGCGGTGCGGTGAGCGGGGTCTATCTCGACAATTTCTGGGTGACGCTCGCCGAGACGCTGCTCGGCTTCGCCTTCGGCTCGCTGCTCGCCTTCGTGCTCGGCACCGCCGTCGCGGTGAGCCGCGCCGTCGAATATTTCCTCTACCCCTATATCGTGATGTTCCAGTCGATGCCGAAGGTAGCACTTGCCCCGCTGATCATCGTCTGGTTCGGCCTCGGCCTCACCTCCAAGGTGGTGAGTGCGGCCCTCGTCGCCTTCTTCCCGCTCCTCGTCAACACCATCGTCGGCCTGCGCTCGGCGGACGAGGATCACGTCGACCTGATGCGCTCGCTCGCGGCGACGGAGTCCCAGATCTTCTGGATGCTGCGGCTGCCCACGGCGCTTCCCTTCATCATGGCGGGGCTCGAGGTCGCGATGGTCTTCTCGTTGATCGGCGCGATCGTGGCCGAGTTCGTAGGGGCCGAGTCCGGCCTCGGCATGCTCATCCAGAGCATGAATTTCTCGATGGACGTGGCGGGCCAGTTCGCGGTGCTCTTCATCCTCGCCGTCATGGGGCTCGGGCTCAACGGTGCGATCGTCTGGATCCGCCGCCGCGTGCTGTTCTGGGACCCCTCTCAGAAGAGCAGCGAAATAGGCGCTTCCGCCAAGGGAGGAAAACTATGAAGCTCGCTCTCCTCGCCGGGCCGCTCGCGGCACTCGGCTTGATGCTTTCAGCTGAGGCCGCACTCGCCGCCGACACCACGATCAAGGTCGGCTGGTGCGCGCGCACCGTGAGCTCGGCCACGGCACCCTTCGCGATCGCGACAAAGATGGGCTGGTTCGCCGAGGCCGGCCTCAAGGTGCAGCTCGTGCCGCTCCCCGGCTCGACCGATTGCGTCAAGGAGGTGGCGACGGGCGACCTGCCCTACGCGCTGCCCTCCGTCGAGCCGCTCATCACCATCCGCTCCGAGGGGGTGAAGGCCAAGATCTTCTATACCGCCTATCAGGGCAACATCTACGGCATCGCCGTCCCCGCCGACAGCCCGATCAAGGACGCGAAGGAGCTCAAGGGCAAGAAGATCGGCGTGCAGTCGATGTCGTCGGCCGGCGTGCAGGTGGCGCGCGCACTTCTCGGGATGTACGGGATCGACCCGGACAAGGAGGCGCAGATCGTGGTCGTGGGCGAGGCGGGTCAGGCGGCGGCGCTTGTGCGCTCGAAGCAGGTCGACGCGCTCTCGCTCTACGACGTCCAATACGCGCTCATCGAGAACGCCGGCCAGCCTTTGCGTCTCTTGGACACCGGCCCGATCGCCAAATTTCCCTCGAACGGGCTCTTGGCGCTCGAGGCGACGCTCAAGGAAAACCGCGCCCAGGCCGTCGGCCTTGCCAAGGGCTACGCGCGGGGGACGATCTTCGCGATGAACAACCCGGAGGCCGCCGTCAGGATACTTTACGAGGTGTTTCCGCAGACCAAGCCGACCGGCAAGAGCGAGGCGGACGCGGTGCGCGACGACGTGAAGGCGCTCGAAGCGCGCATCGCGCATTGGCGGCTCGAGGCCGGCGGGGTCACACGCTGGGGCGAGAGCCCGCTCAAGGACTACGCCGCCTACGAGGCGTTCCTCTTGAAGAACGGCGTCGTCAAGGTGGAAGTGCCGGCAAGCGAGCTCGTCACCAACGACCTGGTCGACGAGATCAACAGCTTCGACGCCGCGAAGATCGCCGCCGAGGCGAAGGCCTACCAGGCGAAATAGAGGTCAAGGGCCGGCGCGAACGGAGTTGTCCGATGCGCGGCGCTATTGAGGGAGGAGCAAGGTGACACGCTCGCTCGTCGGCCGCGAGGTCGACCCCGCGCACATTGTGGTCTATCTCTCGGGCTCGATGCGAGCGCTCTACGATCAGTCCATCGACCTCGTTGCGCGCCAGCTTGCCGCGGCATGCAATACCATCCCGGGTGCGGGCTCATTCGCCGTGAGTGGCGAGAGCGGCGCATTCCGGATCGGTATGGACCACGACGTGAACGTGCGCACCGTCGCGCATTTGACGGACCCGGCACAGGACATCGTCATTCTCGAAGTGGATCACCGCGCGGTGACCATGCTCTGCCTCGACGAAATGCCGATTCTCCGCCAGGTCTTGGCCGTGGCCCTCTATTGCGTGCGCATGGTTCCGAAGGTGTTATGTTTGATCGTGAGCCCGACGCCGCAGCACCACGCGGCCCTGACCCTGTCCCGCCGCGTCTTCCTCCTGATCAATCTAATTGTCGGCTTCTTTGGCGCCATCGCCGTGCTGCTCGGAGCCTATCAGATCCTGTCCTTCGCCCTGCCGCAGGCGTGGAGCGCATGGGCGGACAGGCAGGTCTCTGCCTCCTACCTCCTGGGCTTTGTTCTCTTCTCGGCGTTGTTTCTGCGGGCAGGAGACATCCCGAAGCTACTCGACTCCGGGCAGGAATATTACGGCATCAGTGACTATCTTCGCGCCGGGAGGAATGCCGCATTGCTCATGGCGCGGCTGAATGACGTCCTCGATTTCGCGGAGCGCAACTACGTCGGAGCGACCAAGCATGTCGTCGCCTTCAGCTACGGCAGCGTTCTGGCGTATGATTTCCTCTTTCCCAAGCCGCCTTCGGCTCGGATGCCGCGCGCGCGGCTCGCGAGCGTGACATTCATGGGCTTCCCCCGCGTCTTTATCGACCGCCTGTGGCCGGGCTATTTCGCTGCCCGCTCATTCCCGAGCGGGGAAACCTTCCGCTGGCTCAACATCCGCCTTCCGGACGACGTGCTGGGCTCGAAGATCACGGATTACGCGGAGCTCTTCGGAGCCGCCGGACAACGCGTTGCCGCACCTCCCGAGCCCCGCGATGAGGAGGTGGAGCCGCAACGCCCGGCGGCGGGCGAGTGGAACTTCGTCACGCGGCATCTATCCTATTGGGATCCCGCGGAGCTCCGGCCGGCGCCGGCCTGGTGTCGCGTCGCGGCTAACGTCCTTGCCCGGTCCTGACTGCCTGCAGCATTGCTGCCGGCTCAATCGTCTTTGGGGCGGCCGACCCTGCGGCGATGGAAGCGGCGCTGCTTGGCCCGGTTGCCGCAGACCTGCATCGCGCACCAGCGCCGGCTCTTGTTCTTGGCCGTATCGAAGAAGAGCCAGCCAATGGGACTCCCCGGTGAGTCAGCATGAGGCTCAGCGATGGACGAGCACCGGGATCTTGGAGTGCGTGAGGACCTTGACCGTCTCGCTGCCGAGCACGATCGCGGAGATGCCGTGGCGGCCGTGCGAGGCCATGACGATAAGGTCACAGTGTTTCGATCTGGCGGTCGCGATGATCGCCTGGTAGGGATGCTCGTGCTCGACGTGGAGCGTGTCGCACGCAACCCCCGCTCTTCTCGCGGCTTTGGCAACGGCGCCAAGCGTTTTCTCGGCATGCTCCCGCATGCGTGCTTTGTACTGAGCCGCCGTGTCCGCGAGCATCTGCGTGTCGGTCGTGAGCACATGAAAAGGCGGCAAGACCGTCAGCACGGTGGCTTTGGCGCCGATCCGCTTGGCCAAGGCGATGCCGTGCCGGACAGCCTTCCCGGCGAGTTCCGAGCCGTCCGTTGGTATCAGGATGTGGGTATACATCGTTCTCTCCTTGGTCACGAGCTTCCGGCGCGAGCGCACTCCAGACCTCACTTCGCGAGCCGTTTGCGGATCGACTGCAATTCCCGCCGGCGCTTTGTGCTCGCTTTGGGGTAACTCATTTTGAGTCCTTCGAGCGTATCGAGGATGATTTGCGATACGATCAGGCGAGCGTTCTCCTTGTCGTCGGCGGGAACGACATACCAGGGTGCCTCCCGGGTGCTCGTCGCACCGAGGCATTCCTCATAGGCCGTCATGTACTGCTTCCAGAATTTCCTTTCCTCAATGTCCGCAAGGCTGAATTTCCAGTTCTTTTCCGGCTCATCGATGCGCTCGAGGAAGCGCTTTCGCTGCTCCTCCTTCGAGAGGTGGAGGTAGAGCTTCACGATGCGGGTTCCGTTGACATGGAGGTGTCTCTCCAAATTCGCGATCGAACGATAGCGGTCGTGCCAGACCGCCTTTTCGTCGTGCAAATCGTCCGGGATCCCCTCGCTGCGGAGAATTTCGCGATGCACGCGGACGATCAGCACCTCCTCGTAATAGGATCGGTTGAAGATGCCGATCCGCCCGCGCTCCGGCAGATCGCGGGTGGTGCGCCAGAGAAAATCGTGCTGCAGTTCCGTGGGGCTTGGATGCTTGAAGCTGAACACCTGGCAGCCTTGCGGATTGACCCCGGACATCACGTGCTTGATGGCGCCGTCTTTTCCGGCCGCATCCATGGCCTGAAAAATCAGCAGGACGGCATAGCGATTGGACGCATAGAGAAGCTTCTGTTGCGAGCTCAGTTGCGCAACGTGCTCTCTCAGAAGCTCCTGGTATTGCTCCTTCGACTTGTATGCGGGATCGACCGTCGTCGGCCACTTTTCGAGATTGACCTCGTCTCCTTCCCGCACCCGAAAATCCTTTGAATTGATCTTCATCCCTATCCTTTCGGCGGCGAGCCGCGCTCTAGGTGATCCCAAGACGGCGAAAAACCGGAAGCTTCACGAAATCCAAGATGACCGCGAAGGCAGCCGCTGCGGCAAGCGTGCCGGCTACGAGCAAGACCGGCAAGGGCGTCATGGCGATCCCGCCGACGGCCAATGTCGAGGCGATGAGTACGTCGGCTACGGACGACGCGGCAAGCCAGAGGCTCGGACGCGAGCCCCACAAGTGCCGGCGTTGACGAATGGCGTAGATCGTCGCCTGACTCCCGAACACCAAGGCTGCAAAGGCGAGCGTTCTCAGCGCCCCGGTCCCGAGATTCATTCGGAATTCGCCGACCGCCAGGACACCGGTGCAGAAGGCCAAGAGGCAGATGCCCATGATGACGCCCGCCATCGTCAAGCCGCCGATGCGCCACGCATTCGGCAACGGGGATGGCCGCACGTTGTCCGTCGTCAACGACATGGCGAGGAAATCGCCGATGACCATCACAATGACCATCAGCAGCGGGGTCAGAATCGCGTGCCCCGTCATGATCAGCCCGAGTATCAGGAAGAGCACCGTCACGATCTTCTTGATGATGGAGTTCAGCGTGTAGGTCAGGATGCGCTGGAACGTCACGCGCCCTTCCTTGACCGCGGCGACGATGCCGGCGAGGCCGGGCTCGGTCAGCACCATGCCGGCGGCCGATTTGGCGACGTCGGTTGCCGTCGAGACCGCGATTCCGATCTGCGCCTGGCGCAGCGCCGGCGCGTCGTTGGCACCGTCGCCGCACATGCCGACGGTGTGGCCGCCCTTCTGGAACGCCTTGACGAGCTTGTACTTGTCCTCCGGCAGGACACCGGCGAAGACCGCGAACTCTTCGGGGCGGACAACCTCGGGGATCGGACCGGGCGGCGAGACGGCGCCATCGAGCCCCACCGCGTGCGCCACGATGGCCGCCGTCGCCGGCGCGTCCCCCGTCACCATCACGGTGCGCACGCCCAGCCCGTGCAGTTCGCTGACGAGTGCCGCCGAGTCTGCGCGAGGCGGGTCGCTGAGTGCTATGAGACCTGCCAGCTTCATCGCCGTCGGCGCTCCGGCGGCGACCGCCAGCACTCTGAAACCCTGCCCCTCAAGCTCGTTCGCCGCCGCGCTCGCGTCCGGCGACGGCTGGGCAAGCGTGATGATCGCGGCATAGGCGCCCTTCACGACACGTTCGGTGCCGCCGCCCGGCTGCGCGACCGTTGCCTCGGACATCTTCGTCGCCGGATCGAACGGCACGAACTTGACAATTCGCGGGGCATCGGCGGCATCCCTGCCGCCGGCTGCGGCGCGAATGGCGCCATCTACCGGGTCCTGCCCGCCATCCGAGCTGGCGAGTGCGGCCAGCGCCAGAACGCGCGCAGCGTCGATGCCGGGCATAGGACGAACGGTCGTCACCGTCAGCGCGTTCTGCGTCAGCGTGCCTGTCTTGTCGGCGCACAAGACATCCATCGATGCCGCTTCGTCCACCGCGGAGAGGCGGGTCGGAAGGACGCCCAGCTTTGCCAAAACCCGCGCGCCGAGCGCAGAGGCAAGGGTGAAGGTGGCCGGCAGGGCTACCGGTATCGAGGCGAGGACCGCGGTCAGGACCAGGGGAATGATCTCGGCGAGCGGCATCTTCAGCAAATAGGCATAGGCCACCAGCATCGCGATGACGACGCCGTTGAACGCGGCGAGATTACGCACCACGCGCAGAACCGCCTTCTGTTGGGAGCTCACGACATGGGCGGTGCGGACGAGCTCCGCGGTGCGGCCGAACTTGGTACGCGCGCCGGTCGCCGTGACCTCCGCCACCGCCTCGCCGCGGCGTACCAGCGCGCCTGCATATGTTTCTAGGCCCGGACCGGCCTCGATGGGCACCGATTCGCCGGTGAGCATGGATTGGTCGAGCAGGATTTCTCCCGCGGCGATGCGCACATCCGCGGCAACCACGCCACCGAGCGAAAGCTTGACCACGTCGCCCGGCACCAGCTCGGCAGCGGGCACGGTCGCCCAGCCGCCGTCGCGCCGGACGGATGCGTTGAGCGCGAGCCGCGACTTCAGTGCGGCAAGGGTTGCCTGGGCGCGCCCCTCCTGGAGAAGCCCGAGAGCGGCGTTGAATACCAGGAGACCGGCGATGATCGCGGCCTCGGCAAAGTCACCAAGCGCAAATTGGAGCACGATC
>DATEQI010000236.1:0-3984 GCA_035272805.1 Alphaproteobacteria bacterium
CATGGTGACACCCGCCTTGTGGACGCCCCGCGTGGTCATGCATTGGTGCGAGGCCTCGACGCACACCGCGACGCCGAGCGGCTCGAGCACCTCCTCGATCGTGTTGGCGATCTGCGCCGTGAGCTTTTCCTGGATCTGCAGGCGGCGGGAGTAGACCTCGACGAGGCGGGCGAGCTTGCTGATGCCGACCACGCGGTGGCGCGGCAAATAGGCGATATGCACCTTGCCGATGATGGGCGCCAGATGGTGCTCGCAGTGGGACTCGAAGCGGATGTCGCGCAAGACCACCATCTCGTCGTAGCCGTCGGTCTCCTCGAAGGTGGCCTTGAGGAAGGTATAGGGATCCTCGCCATAGCCCGAGAACCATTCCTTGAAGGCGCGCGCCACGCGGGCCGGCGTCTCGCGCAGGCCCTCGCGGTCGGGGTCGTCGCCGGCCCAGGCGATGAGCGTGCGCACCGCACCCTCCGCCTCGGCGCGGCCCGGCTCGCCGGCCTCCGCCACGGAGCTCGGGAATGTCACGGTTTTCATGGCCACGACGGCCTCCTTCTCAGCGACGCTTCGGCATTCGAGGGAGCGATGGGACGTGAGCGGCACCCCGGCGCCGTGAATTTGAGCCTTTGTCCGCGCAAGTCAAGCGGAAGCTTATGCCCGGTGCCGCTCCCCACCCTCGCGCTCTCCGTCAACGGCACTAGCACCCGCACCCCGCCCCGATCAATTGAGGCGGGCGGTGTGATAGGGGCTGTCGAGCGAGAAGGCGGGCACGACGATCTCGAAGCGCTCGCCGCGCTCGCTCTCCATCTCGTAACTGCCGCGCATGATGCCCGAGGGGGTGGGCAGCGGCGTGCCGCTGGTGTACTCGTAGGACTCGCCCGGGCGCAGAATCGGCTGCTCGCCGACCACGCCGGCGCCGCGCACCTCCTGCACCCGGCCGAAGCCGTCGGTGATGTGCCAATAGCGGTTGCGCAGCTGCACGGTCACCACACCCCGGTTCTCGATGCGGACGTGGTAGGCCCAGACGAAGTGGTTCTGCCCGGGGTTCGACTGGTCCTCGAGGAAGATGGGCTCGACCGTCACCTTGATCGAGCGCGTGGTCTCTTCATACATCGCGCTGTCCTCTCGGCCGGCGCCTCAGAAGGCGCCTTGCGCCGCCGGGGTGCGGAGGCCTTCTCCGATTCTAGGGCGCCGTGCGGCTTTGTCCAGGCTTGGCGGCCCCGAGGGGACGCATTAAGCGCTATGGATGCTGCCTCGAGCTCGGCCGCCGAACGCCGCCCGCGTCCCAATTTGCCTTGCCGCCAAAGCCGAAGAAGCGCATCCTGCCGCGCGAAACTCGGGTCATTCGGGGGCTGTCGGTTTGACGACGTGAATGAGCCCGACGAAGAGAGGAATGCAAGCGTCCTCCTTTCGTCAGAATCCATTGCTCCCCGTCTTGGCGACACCACCAAATGGGGTTTGCGCAATGAAACGGCTATTCTTTGGCAGCGTCATCGCTCTCGCAGGCCTCGCTTGCGCGGCCTTGCCGGCCGGCGCACAGGACGACAAGGCCGGCGTCGCCGCCGCGGTCAATCCGCAAGCAACGGCGCAGCCGCCCAACCAGAAGACAGAGGTGCTCCACATCGGCCAGAACGTGATCCGCAACGAGCGGATCACCACGCAGAACGAGGGCCAAGTCCAGCTCCTTTTCGTCGACGGCTCGACGCTCACCTTGGGCCCGAACTCGGAAATCGTCATCGACGAGTTCGTGTACGACCCCCAAAAGCAAATCGGCAGCATGACCGCGACGGTAACCGCCGGCCTGCTTCGCTATGTCGGGGGCAAGGTCAGCAAGAAGAAGGACGTCAATTTCAACACGCCGTCGGGCGTGGTCACGGTTCGCGGCGGCATCGCCTTCATCAACGTGCCAAGGAACGCGGGTGCCGCGGCGGGCAATGCGCCGACCGGGTCGGACGCGCCGGGCAAGGCCGGCGCAACGCAATAGTCGATCCTCGCAGCAGCTCTACCCGCGGCCGATCCCTGACAGCCTCGCGGCCGGCAGGAAGTCGCCTTCCGCTCGCCCAATAAGGCCGCGGCGAGGGCAGGCGCGCACGCGTGCGATGCTCCGCGCGCCGGCGCCGGCGCCCACGCCGATGCCCTCGCTCTGGTCCGCCGCCGCGTCATGCCCGCGCGGACGTGCCGCGACGGCGCTGCAAGCAGAGAGCCGCCTATTTGTTGACGAGCCCGGCACCCGCCTTGGCGGCCACCTCGTCCTGCGAGCCGGTGCCGCCGGAGCAGCCGATGGCGCCGATGAGCTTGCCGCCGGCAACGAGCGGGATGCCGCCGCGCGAGGCGATGACCCCATCCAGGCTCAGCACATAATGGAGGCCGCTCTGGACGCCGTTCTCGAACACCTTGGTCTCGCGGCGATACATGACCGCGGCGCGCGCCTTGTGCTCGGAGATGGCGATCGAGGCGAGCTGCGCGCCGTCCATGCGCTCGAAGGCGACGAGATTGCCGCCCGAATCGACGACGGCGATGTTCAACTTCCAATCGCGCTTCTTGGCTTCGGCCGCGGCCGCCTGGATGACGGCGTTGGCCTCCTCGGCGGAGATGCCCGGGCCGTAGGGGATGTCGAAGGGCATCTTGTCCGGCACGACGTCGAGCGGATTGGGCTGGGCCGGAGTCTGTTGCGCGCGGCTCTCGCCCACGGCGAGCAAGGCGGCAGCCAGCAAGGCGATGGTCAAGATGCGGATAGGCATGTGATCTCCTCCCTCGCGTTCTTTTGCGCCGTCCCATTCGTCCGGCACCCGCGATCCTAGGCGCCGCGCGGCCGGCCGGCAAGCGCTGCCGGTCCCTCGTGCGCGAGGCTCAGGCTCGGAAAGGGGCGCGAGACAAGGGAGCGTGCAAGCCCCACCGCGTGGGGGACGCGGCGGGGCCTGCTCTTTGCCCGCCCCGAGAGAGCGGGCAGCACCCTGCGAGAGGTACGCCCAGAAGCTTCAGCCGGATCGAGGCGGGCGGTTGTGACAAAATTGGGAAAAGTTTGCCCCGCAAGAGACGGTAAGCGCGTCCCGGTGCCGTAAGCGAACGTGCCGCGCATCGCCGGGATTTATCTGTTATATAAGACATTGCCGTATAGCGGCGCCATGAGGGTGGCCGCCCCTCCCGGCTACGACTGGCCGCACGGACCGCAGGCGGAGGATTTGACCGATGCCGAGAAAAAGGAAATCCGCAGGCTCACGGCCGCGCTCGGAGCGGCGCACTAGCGCGCTCGGCCGCCGCGTGGTCGCGGGGCTGCGCGAGGCGCTCGCCCATGCGCGCGGCGAGGTGGAGCTTCCCGAATACACCGTGACCGTGCCCGACAAAGTCGATGTCGCGGACCTGCGAAAGCTGCTGGGCCTGTCGCAGCGCGCCTTCGCCCGGCGCTTCGGGCTCGACGTGACCGCGGTGCACGCCTGGGAGCAAGGCCGCCGCCGTCCCGACCGCACCGCCCGCATCTTGCTGGCCGTCATTGCGAACGAACCCGCCGCGGTGCGCCGCGCTCTCGCCGGTCCGCCTGCGGGATGAGGTATTGCTCCGCGGTTCTTTCGGCCTCGATATCCGGACTTGTCCAGCCACTTTGAAGGCAGCCAATTCATTGCGGAGTTAGCGCAGGAACGGACACCCGAAGCTTGCTGTAGCGTGCCCTGGCCTGCAGGGGCGCGCCACGGTCGATGAAGATGGGCACTATTGCTTCTCCGTGGCCTATGATGAAATGCGGTTCGCCGCGCGGGTGTGACTAGGCGCGCGAGGAAGCTGCCGAATTTGCTGCGCATCGGCCCCGTTTATCTCAAAAATGAGATACAGACGAGGATGCGCTGGCGCGTCGAAATCCTGAACGAGATTGTCGCCGCGGAGATCGCCGCGCTTCCGGCGGACATGCAGGCGCGGTTCCTTCGACTTTCCGACCGAATCGGCCAAGCGGGGCTGGAAAGCCTGGGCGAGCCGCACGTAAAACACCTGGAGGGGAAGCTG
>DATEQI010000237.1:0-2467 GCA_035272805.1 Alphaproteobacteria bacterium
GGCGGGAAGGAGCCAGATGCCGTTGCCGTGCGGGAAGGCGAGTGCCAGGCCGCCGCCGGCAATCGCACCCATGGTGAACTGACCCTCGGCGCCGATGTTCCACACGTTGCAGCGGAAGCCGACGGCAAGGCCGAGAGCGCACAGGAGGAGCGGGGAGGCCTTGAGCGCCACTTCGCCGAGGCCGTAAAGCGAGCTCACCGGCTTGATGAAGAAGGCGTGGAAGGCGACGAGCGGGTCGTAGCCGAGGCTCGCGAAGAGCAAGCCGCCGCAGAAGAGAGCAAGCGCCGCAGCGAGGAACGGCGAGAGATAACGCGCGAGCGGCGAGGCCTCGGCGCGCGGCTCGAGCCTAGGCAGCATCATGGCGCCCGCCCGCGTGCTCCTCGTCCGAGAGCCCGCCCATCAGAAGACCGATCTCCTCGCTCGTGGTCTCCGCGACGCGCCGCGCCGCCGACAGCCGGCCCTTGCTGATCACCGCAATGCGGTCGCAGATCTCGAAGAGCTCATCGAGGTCCTCGGAGACGACGAGCACGGCCGCACCCGCGTCGCGGAGGGCCACGAGCTCCCGGTGGATCGTCAGGCCGGCGCCCACGTCCAGGCCCCAGGTCGGGTGTGCGGCGATGAGAACCCTGGGCCGCTGCAAGAGCTCGCGCCCGACGATGAACTTCTGCAGATTGCCGCCCGAGAGGCTTCCAGCCGGGCTGTCGACCCCGCCCGCCGCGACATTGAAGTCGCGAGAGATGCGCCCGGCAAGCTCCCGCGCCCGGCCGAAGCGGATGAGGCCGCAGCGGACGAGTCCGCCGAGATAGGCCGTAAGCAGCGTGTTCTCGGCCATGCTCATCTCCGAGACGGCGCCGCGGCCGAGCTTGTCCTCGGGCACGAAGGCGAGCCCTCGCGCGCGCCGGCCGGCCGGTCCGAGCCGGCCGACGGGCTCGCCCAGGAGGCGCACGTCCGCCGGTGCCGGTGCCAAGCGCTCGCCCGCGAGTGCGCGCAGGAGCTCGGCCTGCCCGTTGCCCGCCACTCCGGCAATGCCCAGGATCTCGCCCTCGCGGAGGGAGAGCCGGATGTCGCTGAGATCGCTGCCGAAAGGATCGGCTGAGGCAAGGCGGAGCCCGCTCACGACGAGCGCCTCGGGGCCGGGTGCGTGGGGAAGCGGACGAGCGGCGGCGACGACCTCGCTCCCCACCATCATGCGCGCGAGCGAGCCCGTGGTCTCGGCACGCGGGTCGCATTCGGCGCTCACCCGGCCGCCGCGCAAGACCGTCGCGCGCTCGCAGAGCGAGCGCACCTCGTCGAGCTTGTGGCTGATGTAGAGGACGCTGCAGCCTTGGGCGGCGAGCTGACGCAGGGTCGCGAAGAGACGCTCGGCCTCCTGCGGCGTCAGCACCGCCGTGGGCTCGTCCATGATGAGCAGGCGCGGCGCCTGCATGAGGCAGCGCACGATCTCGACGCGCTGACGCTCGCCGACCGAGAGATCGTGCACGGTCCGCTGCGGGTCCAACGCAAGCCCGTAGTGCCGCGCGGTCGCGCGAATGTGCTCGGAGAGTGCTCGCATCTCGCCGCTGTCGTCGATCCCGAGCGCTATGTTCTCGGCGACGGTCAGCGACTCGAAGAGCGTGAAATGCTGGAACACCATGCCGATGCCGAGCCGCCGGGCAAAGGCGGGGCTCAGGATCTTGACGGCCTCGCCCTCCCAGAACGCGGTTCCTTCGTCGGCGTGGACGACGCCGTAGATGATCTTGACGAGCGTGCTCTTCCCCGCGCCGTTCTCGCCGAGAAGCGCGTGAAGCTCGCCCGGCAGCACCTCGAGATCGATATGATCGTTGGCGAGGCAGTCGGGATAGCGCTTGCTGATGCCTTGTAGCGCCAGCCTCGGCCTCCCCCCCGCTTGGCGATCGCGATCCTCCGTCATCGCCTTGCCGGTGCTGCGGCTTTTGTCGTAGCTGTCCTCGTTCGACACGGGCGGCGCCATGGCATCAGCCGGGCGCCGCGGCCGGAGCCACGCGGAAAAGCCGGAGATCGCTCTTGATCCCGGCGGGCCAAGCTTGCGGCACCAACCACGCGGGCGGCGCGCCTCGTGCCAAACGATCCTCGAGCATTTTCGTGCCAGGCCTTGCCGCCTTCTGCGCCGCCACGGGCCAATTGCACGTCATGACATAGCCAACGCCCCGGCGCGCCAGGATGGCGTAGGCAGCGCGGTCGTCCTCGCTGGTCATGAAATCGACGACGTCGCGCAGGCCCTGGACATTCTGATTATAAGGTCCGGCGACGACCCGGTTTCCAGTCCAATAAAGCGTCTCCGGCGCCTGGTCCGGCTCGGTCATGATGATCAGGTTGCTGCCGCCCATGAAGGCGGCGTCATTAAGTGCTGCCGCCACGTGGCGCACCGCGCAATCGGGAGGCGAGGCCGCCGTCACTCCCTTCGCGGCGACGATGGCACCCGCGACAATCACGGGACCGAGAAGCATCA
>DATEQI010000238.1:0-3223 GCA_035272805.1 Alphaproteobacteria bacterium
CGGCGATCTCGGGCAGGAGATAGTTGACGCCGGTGTCCGCCTGGGCGACGGTGACCCCGCCTGGATCGCGGCCGTTCGGCGGGTCGGCCACGAGGAGCTCGCGCCGGCTGGTCGACTCCATGCGGGCGTCGAGCAGCTCGACGGCCACCGCATGCCCGCTCTCGTCGTAGAGCAGGCGGCGGCCGCTTGCGAGAAAGCACCCCTCGCCGGCCACGGCGGCAAGGAGCGGCCGGGGGCCGCGCGCTTGCGGCTCGTCATACTCGGCAAGCAGCGTCAGGATTCGGCCGCCGCGCGTGTAGCTCTCGAGCAGCACTTGGCCGCCGCCGGGGAGGGCGAAGGTCCATTTGGTGCCGCTCGGCGGCCCGCGCGGGGGAATCGGCTCTTGCCGTGCCGCGAGGGCGCCGGGCACCTGCGCCGCCATTTGTGCGGGCGTCCACTTTGCGTCTCCGCAGCCCAGCATGAGGGCCAAGCGAAGCGTCTCCGCCGGATCGGCGGGCTCGGCAGCAAACGCCGCCGCGCCGAGCCCGGCGAGGGCTGCGGCGAGGGCCAGCGCGAAAATGATCTTCCGCATTGGACAAGCTTGGCCGAGACGGGCGTTCGCGTAAAGTGCGGCGCTGGTGAGGAGAGGGTGTTTAGGTTAGCTTCGCCCCATGTCCCGGCCGGACCTTGCCCGCCTCGCTGTCGCCTGCCTCCGCCTGCTACCGCCCGAGCGCGCGCACCGCGCGACCATCTGGCTTCTGCGCCAGGGTCTCGCCGCGTCGGCACGCGGGCGCGAGGATGCGATCCTCGCGACGCGCGTCTTCGGCCTCGATTTCCCCAACCCGATCGGGCTTGCCGCGGGCTTCGACAAGGATGCCGAGGCGGCGGAAGCGTTGCTTGCGCTCGGATTCGGCTTCGTCGAGATCGGCACCGTGACACCCGAGCCCCAGCCCGGCAATGCGAGGCCGCGCCTCTTCCGCTTAGCTGAGGACCGCGCCCTCATCAACCGGCTCGGCTTCAACAGCGCCGGCTTGGCCGCCACTGTACGGCACCTCGCCGCCCGGCGCGGCGGGGGCGGCATCGTCGGCGCCAATCTCGGCATGAACAAGGAGAGCCGCGACGCGGCGGCGGACTATCGCCGCGGCGTGGCAGCGCTGGCGGCGCACGCGGACTATCTCGCGATCAATGTCTCCTCGCCCAACACGCCGGGCCTGCGCGCATTGCAAGGGCGCGACTCCCTCGATGCGCTCATCGGCGCGGTAGAGCAGGCGCGCGCCGAGGCAGGTGCTGCGCGGCCGCCGATCCTCCTCAAGATCGCCCCCGATTTGGCACCCGAGGATTGCCGCGACATCGCGCAAGTGGCACTTTCGCGCGGTCTCGACGGGCTTATCGTCGGCAACACCACGCTCTCTCGCCCGGCGACGCTCAAGAGCCGTCATCGCGGCGAGGCGGGAGGCCTCTCGGGGCCGCCTCTCATGGCGCTTTCGACCCGCATCCTCGCCGAGATGTATCGCTTGTGCGAGGGCCGCATCCCCATCGTGGGGGTGGGCGGAGTGGCAAGCGGGGCCGACGCCTATGCCAAGATTCGCGCGGGCGCCTCGCTCGTGCAGCTTTACACGGCCCTCGTCTATGCGGGACCGGGCCTCATCGCCCGCATCAAGTCCGGGCTCGCCGGCCTCCTCCGCCGCGATGGCTTCCGCGCGGTCGCGGAGGCGGTCGGCGCCGATCACCGCTGAGCCCGGCGCTCTTCGCGAGCTTGTTTCGGCAAGCGTCGCGATAGCCCCTTCCAAAGCGCCTCGCGCCGTGGCAAAAGGCGCCCGCCATGAGCCCATCCGACTCCCGTACGCAGAGTGTGGTGCCGCGGCCGGCGGCGATTCCCTTCTATCCCGGGATCGCGCCCTTCGCCGCGCGTTACGACGGCTTCGTGCTCGACCTGTGGGGCGTGATCCACGACGGGATCTCGCCCTATCCCGGCGTTGCCGACACGCTCGGCCGCTTGAAGCGGCTGCAGAAGCGCGTGATCCTCCTCTCGAACGCGCCGCGCCGCGCGGCCGAGATCGTGAGCGCCATGGCGCGGAAGATGGCAATCGATCCCGAGCTCTATGACGAGCTCATCTCCTCGGGCGAGGCCGCCTACTGGGCGCTGCGCCGGCGCGACGAGCCGTTCTTCGCCAACCTCGGGCGCAAGTGCTACCTGATGGGGCCGACGCGCGATCACGGCATGCTCGGCGGGCTCGATCTCCATCGCGTCGAGCGCATGGAGGAGGCCGAGTTCATCCTGGCGACCGGCGTCGACTGGGACGACGACAAGCTCGACATCTACGAGCCCGCACTCGCGGTCGGCGCCAAGAAGCGCCTGCCGATGATCTGCGCCAATCCGGACCTCGTGGTGATCCGCGGCGGCAAGCGCGTGCTTTGCGCCGGCACGCTGGCGCGGCGCTACGAGGAGCTCGGCGGGGTAGTGCGCTACTTCGGCAAGCCCTATCCGCCCATCTACGAGCTCTGCTTTGCGCACATGGGCATTGCCGAGCGCGCGCGCATCGTGGCGATCGGCGACTCGCTGCGCACCGACATCGCAGGGGCCGAGGCCGCAGGCATCGATGCCGTCCTGGTCACCGGCGGCATCCATGCCGAGGAGCTCGGCATCGCGCACGGCGAGCACCCGGACCCCCAGGCGCTCGCCGAGGCCTGCGCGCGGGCGGGGCATATCCCGATCGCCGCGATACCGGCGTTCGTGTGGTAACGGACCCTATGCGATGCTGAGGCGGTCGCGATCCGAGTAGGGGTCGATCTCGACGACGATCTTCTTGACGGCAACGCTCGGCACCTTGCGGCGGCGACCAACTGCCTTCATCGTGATGAAGCCGGCCGCTTCCATCTTCGCCAATGTGCGCGTGAGGTTCGGTTGCGCCCGCCCACTCATCTCAGCCAGCTTCGCGACCGATTGCGGCTTGCGGTCGCGGATGATGGCAAGAAGCTCCCGGTTTGCCGGCGTCAACAGCCGCACCAAGGCATCCACGGAATTGAAGCTCGGCTTGGCCGCATCGACCGGCGCCGGCCGCTCGCCGCGCGCTACGGCTCGCATCTCTCGCTCGAGCGAGCCCAGGTCCTGAATCTTGTATCGCTTCAAGGATGCCGAGACTCTGATCGACGATTTCTTTGACGAGGTCGAGCGGGTGCTGCGTGCGCGGGGGATTGGAACGACGGTTGTCGGCGTGGGAGCAACACGGGGATCGAGATGACC
>DATEQI010000239.1:0-3730 GCA_035272805.1 Alphaproteobacteria bacterium
CCGGAGATTTGCTCGGCGTAGAGCCCGTGCTGTGGGCGCTGGGGCGAGTTCTGCCCCTCGGGCAGCGTGCCCGCCAGCGCCTCGCTCACGTGCTCGTTGCCGAAGCCGGAGTGGTAGCGAAGGCTGTCGATCCCCCGCGCCGCCCGCCCTGAAGCCGAGCGAGGCTTAGAGGTGATCGCCGTCACGTTCGTCCTCCTTCATTCTGGCATTCTAGGGCACATTGGCCTAGCGTCCAAATATAAGCCGCGGATTGCAGCTGACCACTGATCGGGTATGGAATCGGTGCGGCCTTCGAGACGCGCCCTTCGGGCGCTCCTCAGGCTGAGGAGGTCTTTGTGCAATCATGAACCTACCTCATGCTGAGGAGCGGTGCGAAGCACCGCGTCTCGAAGCACGCACTGCGCCCGTGCAGTCGGAACCTGCACTAGCGAGCGGGAGACGCCAATTTCGTCAAGAGCCGTCCACGCAGGGCCTCGATCGGCATCGCCTTGCGCGCGGGACCGCTACCCGCTGCGAGCAAGCAGGGCGGCCGCTCCCTCGTCGCATGAATCCAAATGACCGGCACGCCGAGTTCCCGGGCATAGGCGGCGATCAGCGCGGTCCCGCCCGGTCCGGCTGCGGGCCCGCCGTCCCATATCGCGAGCAGCACGTCGCAGCGCTCGACGACCAGCCGGCCCGCGGCCTCGTAGGCTTCCGCCGCGCGCTCGCGGGTGCCGCCGAGCGGGAGCACGCTTGCCGCGCGGCCGAGCAGGCGGTGGAAGCATTCCCGCGGGGGCCCGGCGGGAAAATCGCGCTCGTACTCGGCGACCGTGAAAGGCAGCGGCGCCTCGAGCTCGGCGCCGCGCTCGAGGGCGATCTCCGCCACGAGCGTGTCCGCCCCTTCGGCAAGAGCGGAGAGTGCCTGCAATAGCATTGGCCGCTCTGCGCCAGCCGCCTCGGCGTGAGCGGCCTGCGCTTCGCCGGCAATGCTCTCCAAGAGCGTGATGACTTCGCCGATCTGGCGCCGCAAGCGCGGGATCGCGGAGGCGACCAGCCGGTTCGGCCGGTGCCCCGTGACGCCCAGGCGGAGCACGGGCGCCGGCTTCTGCGGCGAGCCGGGTGGCGGCCGGTTGGTCGGCATCGAGCGCTCCTCTCCCCCCTCCCCTCTGCAAGAACCGCATCCCGGAACGAGGTGCGGGCCGCGGCAGCGTCAGTCCTGCAGCGTCTTCCACATCTCGATGTCGCGCTCGGCGGTCCAGATGCGCGGATCGACGACTCCGCTCATCTCGTCGAAGCAACGCGAGACGTTGAACGGCAGGCAATGCTCGAAGATCACCCACTTGCCGTATTTCGGCTCGAGCTCCTTCTTCGTCTCCTCGAACACCGCCTTGAGACCCTTGCCCGCGGCGACGCCGCTTTCGACGTGACGGCGCATCTCGCGCAGGAAGCCGGCCGTGGCCGCGATCGCCTTGTCCGCGGCCGCCGCCGTCATCATGGCGTCGCCGCGGCCGGGCACCAGCTTCTCCGCCTTGAAGGCGCGCAGCCTCTCGAGCGTGGCGGGCCATTCCTTGAGGTAGGCGTCGCCGCAGTAAGGTGTCGTCCCCTCCTCCACCAGATCGCCCGAGAAGAGCACCCGCTCCTTGGGCAGCCAGGCGATGGTGTCGCCCTTGGAGTGGCCCTTGCCGATATGCTTCAGCTGCACCTCGGTCTTGCCCAGCCACAGCGTGAGCTCGGCGTCGAAGACGAGGTTCGGCCAGGTGAGGCCGGGCACCGATTCGACGGCGCGGAAGAGGCGCGGGAAGCGCTGCACCTCGCTCTCGAAATCCTGCCGCCCGCGCTCCTTGATGAGCTCGTAGGTGCCCCGGCTCGCGATGACGTAATCCGCCTTGTAGGCGCAAGCGCCCATGACCCTGACCGCGTGGTAGTGGGTGAGCAGCACGTACTTGACCCGCTTGCCGGTGACTTCCCGCACATGACGGATCACGTCCTCCGCCATCACGGGTGTGGCGCGGGTGTCGATCACCATGACGCCGTCGTCGCCGATGATGACGCCGGTGTTCGGGTCTCCCTCGGCGGTCAGGCAATAGGCGTTCTCGGCGAGCTTGACGAAGCTCTCGCGCTTCTCGGCGAGATCGGCTTGGGATGCGAATGCCTTGGCTGCCATCGGTCCTCCTCGAAGCCTCAAGTGCGAGGCGCGGCACCCTGCCGGATGCAGCGACATGAGGTTTTGCCACGCGCGTCAACGGCATTATTAAAGCCTATCAAAGCGAGGCGCCAAGGCCAAATATCGGCCCTCGAGGCTTTCCCCACTGGTCCCGCGAGCGGCCCTCCCGCGAGAGATCAATTGACGGGGCGATTTTGCTCGTCTAGCTCTTGCGCATGACGCCCGAGCGAGGCGAGCTCGGCATCGCGGCGGAGACATAGATCGTTGCTGATCCTCGGCATTCACCCCGCGTGGCACGATTCGGCCGCCGTTCTGTTCGACGATTACCGACTGGTCGCCGCGGTGCAGACGGAGCGCCTCACGCGCGTCAAGGGCGACGGCGACGGCATTCCCGAGGCGGCCATCGACGAGGTGCTGGCGATCGGCGGGATCACGCGCCGCGCGGTCGACGTGGTTGCCATGACGCGCGGCGTCTTCCCGCGCCCGCTCCTGCGCTGGGGCCTCCTCCAGAAAATCCGCATGCATCTGCCCGACCGGCGCGCCAAGCGCCCGAAATCGATCGAGGGCCAGATGCAGGCGCGGGAGGAGCCGGAGGCAATCAAGCTCTTGAACCACGAGCGCTTCCGCGCCGAGCTCGGCTTTCGTCCCGATGCAGCGCTCTTCTTCTGCAATCACCACTTCGCGCACGCGCTTACCGCCCTCTTCTTCACGGAGTGGGACGACGCCCTCGTCTACACGGCCGACGGCGGCGGCGACAACGTTCAATATAGCGCGCGCCGGCTGGCCTCGGGGCAGCTCCGCACGCTCTTCGGCGACGACCGCGAGCTGCTCAAGCCGCGGCGCATCGACAGCCTGGGCATGGCCTATGGTCTCGCGACCTCGGCACTCGGCTTCAGAATGCTGCGCCACGAGGGCAAGCTGACCGGCCTCGCGGCCTTCGGCCAGCCCGTCCTCTACGAGGAGATGGCCCGGCATTTCCGCGTCGATGACGCCGGCCGCATCGACAGCGACTACAAGGACTACGGCGCCATGGCGCTCGATATCCGGCGCATGGCGGCCGAGGTCAGCCGGGAGGACATGGCCGCCTCGATCCAAAAGTTGCTCGAGGACTACATGCTGCGCTCCGTCCGGCGCCTCTTGCAGCGGGAGGGCGGGCGCCGGCTGGCACTTGCGGGCGGAGTGTTCGCCAATGTGCGCCTCAACCGCCTGCTGGCCGAGGCGACGGGGGTCGAGGAGGTCTTCATCTTCCCCGCAATGGGCGACGAGGGGCTGGCGGCCGGGGGCGCGCTCGAATTCCTTCTCCAGCGCGACGGGCTCAACACCTGGCTCGCGCGGCGCTATCGCCTCGAGAGCGTGTCCCTTGGCCGCGATTACGATGCCGAGAGCGGGGAGACCTTGTCGGCCGCCGGTGCCTGCGAGCTTCCGGGAGCGCCGGCCGAGACCGCAGCGCGGCTGCTCGCGCGCGGGCTCGTGGGGGCACTTTACCTCGGCCGCATGGAGTTCGGCCCGCGGGCGCTCGGCAACCGCTCGATCCTCGCCAACCCGGCCGAGCGCGCCATCAACGACGACTTGAACAAGCGGCTGGAG
>DATEQI010000240.1:0-9724 GCA_035272805.1 Alphaproteobacteria bacterium
GAGGCTCCCGAGATCAGGGGTGAAGGCGACCCGCTTGGGCGGCTCAGCCGCATCGACGTGGGCGGTAAAGGCGCGGCTGGGTGCCGGAAGGGCGAGCGGATCGGCCGGATCGGCGCCGACCATGGCATCGAGCATGAGCGCCAGATCGCCCACGTTGCGCGCCATCGGGCCTTGCACCGAAAGCGTGTCGAAAGCATCCGCCTGGGGCCCGGCGGCGACCCGGCCGGGGCTTGGCCGCAAGCCCGCGACGGAGCAGAAGCTCGCGGGCGTGCGCAGGCTGCCGCCGAGATCGGAGCCGTGCGCGAGCCAGACCTCGCCCGTCGCCAGCGCCACTGCGGCACCGCCCGACGAGCCGCCGCAGGTGAGCGACGTATTCCACGGATTGAGCGTGCGGCCGAAGACCTCGTTGAAGGTGTTGCCGCCGGCGCCGAATTCGGGCGTGTTGGACTTGGCGATGACCACGGCGCCGTTCCGCTCCAGCCGCTCGACCAGGATGTCGGAATGCTCGGAGACATGCTCGGCGAAGATGGGCGAGCCCCGCGTGGTGCGCACGCCTTTGACCTCGACGAGGTCCTTGATCGCGATCGGAAGCCCGGCCAGGAGGCTCTTCTCAGGGAGCGCGCGCGCGGCCTTTCTCGCCCGCTCGGCGCAGAGTGTGGGCAAGGCGTTGACCAGCGGCTCGACCGCCGCGATGCGGGCGAGCGAGGCCTCGATGAGCTCGAGGGGCGAGATCTCGCGGCGCTCTAAAAGGGCGACCGCTTGGCGGGCGGTCAGCTTGGTGAGCTCTTCGGCCATGGCCTTAAGAGTGGAGCAAAGCCGGGCGGTCGCCGTCAACCAAATGTCGAGCGCCCTCGTCAAGAGGGGCGGGAAAGGGCTAGAATGCGGCGCGCCGCGAAGGGGGACGGGGATGCGACAACAAGCCAAGGAAGGCGCGCACACGCTCAAGGGCAACGCCCTTTTGGACGGCCTGCCCCAAAACGCGCGCGAGCGCTACGAGCACTCTTGCCTCTGGCGCCGGTACAAGCCGGACGAGCAGATCATCGACAAGATGAGCGATTCGCGCGACGTGTTCTTCGTGGTCGAGGGCAGCGTGCGGATCGTCAACTTCTCGCTTTCCGGCCGCGAGGTCAGCTTCGGCGATCTGCACGCGGGCGAGTTCTTCGGCGAGCTCGCGGCGATCGACGGCAAGCCGCGCTCGGCGAGCGCGGTCGCCACCTCCGATACGCTCCTCGCCTTGATGCCGGCCGAAGTCTTCCGCACCATGCTGACGGAGCACCCGGCGCAGGCGCTTGCCATCATGCGGCGGCTCGCGACGATCGTCCGCGTCGCCACGGGCCGCATCATGGACCTCTCGACACTGGGGGCCTATGACCGGGTGTGCGCCGAGCTCCTGCGCATGGCGCGGCCGGTCCTCAAGCCGGACGGCACCGCCCGCATTCAACCGATCCCGATCCACTCCGACATCGCGAGCCGCGTATCGACCGCGCGCGAGACGGTCGCGCGCGTGCTCAGCGACCTCCAACGCCAGGGCCTCGTCGATCGCGAGAGCGATGCCCTTGTCGTGCGCAACTTCACGCGCCTCGAGCAGAGCGTGCCCGAGCTCGGCGAGAGCGGGGACTGAGGCTCCGGCGCGGCCGCCGCGGCCGTGCCGCCCAAAGCGCGCTCCGGCGAGCTCGTCCATGAGCGTCTCCCTTCCCGATGAGCGGGTTCAGCACCACTCCCGCCTCACACGATGGCGGGCAGGCTGCGCCAAAGCATGTAGAGTGCGACCACGACGAGAACGCCGGCGAAGATGCGGTGCAAGAGCCGGCGCTCCTTGGCGAGCCGGACCGCGAGCGAGGCGCCGGCCCAGCCGCCGAGCGCGCCGCCGGCGAGATACTCGGCCGCGACGCGCCAATCGACGAAGCCGGAGAGGGCATAGTTCGCCGCGGTGGTGAGGCCGAAGACGCCCACCGAGACGAGCGAGGAGCCGATCGCCTCGATGATCGGCAGGTCGGCGGCCATGATCAGGCTGGGCACGATGAGGAAACCGCCGCCGATGCCGAAGAAGCCCGCGAGGCCGCCGGCACCCAAGCCGGCCGCCGCGGTCCTCCCGGCAAGCGCCAAGCTCGAGGTGCCGCGCCTATGGGCCGGCGCGGGCCGGGGCCCGCGCTGCATGAAGTAGGCGATGACGAGCATCAGCGCCGCGAAGAGCGCTAAGAGCTTCTGGCCGTCGATGCTCTTGCCGATGGCGGAACCGGCGAGGGCGCCGAACGCCCCCGCCGCGGCAAAGAGCGCAGCCGTCCTCCAACGCACATGCCCGGCGCGCGCGTGCGGCAAGAGATTCGCGAAGGCATTTGCCGCCACGGCCAGCGCGCTGGTGCCGATCGCGGTATGCGGGTCGCTCACGCCGACGACATAGAGCAGGAGCGGTACCGCGAGGATCGAGCCGCCGCCGCCGATGAGGCCGAGCGAGAAGCCGACGAGCGAGCCGGACAGCAGGGCGAGAATGTCCTGCACGGCGGGCTCAGCCGTCGCTCGCTTGCTCGAAGCGCCGGCTCGCATCGCAGCGCCGCCGCGCGCGGGCCGCGGCGAGTGCGTCTAAGCCGCGATGAGCCGCCATTCCCGCAAGCATGGCCGAGACGAAGACGAGCGGCTCGATGCGGCCAAGGGAGAGTGCCGTGAGCGCAGGGCCGGGGCAGAAGCCCGCGAGGCCCCAGCCGACCCCGAAGAGGAGAGCGCCGAGGACGAGGGGACGATCGATCGCATGGGGCTCGGGGCTGCGGAAGCGGTCGTCGAGAAAGGGAGCGGCCCGACCGCGCGCCACGCGGAAGCCGGCGCCGGCGACCAGCGCAGCCCCCGCCATCACGAAGGCGAGGCTCGCATCCCAGCGCCCGGCAAGATCGAGAAAGGCGAGGACCTTGGCCGGGTCGATCATGCGCGAGACGACCAGCCCCAAGCCGAAGAGGAGGCCGCTCAAGAGGGCCACGAGCATGCGCGCCATGGCGCTCAATCTCCCGCGAGGTGCCGAACGACGAAGACCGTGGCAATCCCCGCGGCCATGAAGGCAAGCGTCGCGGCGAGCGAGCGCCGCGACAGGCGCGCGAGCCCGCACACGCCGTGTCCGCTCGTGCAGCCGCTGCCGAGCCGCGTGCCGAAGCCGACGAGAAGGCCGGCTACGGCGAGTGTGGGGAGCGAGGCGTCGATGGTGACGCGAGGCAGGCTTCCGGTTAAGAGTGCCGAGAGGCCGGGTGCCGCCAGCATGCCGATCACGAAGGCGACGCGCCAAGCGCGGTCGCCTTTGGCAGCCTTGCCCATTCCTCCAACGATTCCGCTGATGCCGGCAATGCGGCCGTTCGCCAGCCACAAGAGCGCCGCCGCGAGCCCGATAAGCGCGCCGCCGAGCGACGCCGAAAGAGGTGTGAAGTTCTCCCAGGCCATCCTTTCGACTCAGCCTTTCTTGCAGAAGAGGCGATAGAGCTCGCCGAGGATGGGCTCGACCCGTTCCGAGGCGAGCCGGTAATAGATCACCGTCCGCACGCGGCGCGTGGCCACCAGCTGCTCTTGCCGCAGCTTCGCCAGGTGCTGCGAGAGGTTGGACGGCCTGAGGCCGAGGCGCCGGCCGAGATCGCCGGCGGCGCGCTCGCCCTCGAGGAGCGTGCAGAGGATCATCAGCCGGTGCCGGCTCGCGAGCGAGCGCAGGAAATGCGACGCCGCGCCGGCGCGCCGCCTGAAGTCCTTCGGGTCGATCTCATATTTCATATTTCAATAATATAAGAAAGATCGGCGCCGTTTCAAGCGCCGCTTCGGGCGGTCTCGCAGCACCTTCGAGGACGAGTGCTTTTGCCGGCCTCACGCCGGGCGGCGCGCCTTGAGGGCCGCCGTGAGCGTGCCGTCGTCGAGGTAGTCGAGCTCGCCGCCGACCGGCACGCCGTGTGCCAAGCGCGAGACCGTGATGCCAAGCGGCGCCAGACGGTCGGCCACGTAATGCGCCGTGGTCTGGCCGTCGACGGTTGCGTTGGTGGCGAGGATCACCTCTTTGATCCCCTCCTCCTTCACGCGCTGGACCAGCCTTGGAATATTGAGCTCATCGGGTCCCACCCCGTCGAGGGCCGAGAGCGTGCCGCCGAGCACGTGATAGCGCCCCTTGAAGGCGGCCGCACGCTCGAGCGCCCACAAATCGGCGACCTCCTCGACCACGCAGAGCACGCCCGCCTCGCGCCGCGCATCGGCGCAGATGGCGCAAGGGTCCGTGGTATCGAGGTTGGCGCAGCGCGAGCACGGATGAATGTGCCGCCCTACCTCGGCAAGTGCCGCGGCGAGCGGCTCGAGCAGCGTCTCGCGCCGCTTGAGCAGGTGAAGGGCGGCACGCCGCGCCGAGCGCGGACCGAGGCCCGGGAGCTTGGCGAGGAGCTGGATGAGGCGCTCGATCTCCGATCCGGTCATGATGCAACCGTAGTGCGCGCTAGCGTCGCGCCGCGGACCGTCATTGCGAGGAGGCGAAGCCGACCTGCCTGCGCGAAGCCGCAGCGGCTTCGCTTCGGCGGAGGCAGGCGAAGCAATCCAGGACGGCTTGGCAGGCTCTGGATTGCTTCGCCTTCGGCTCGCAATGACGGCGGTGGAGTTCGCCAACCATCGGTCGGAAGCAAGTTGCTCGCTCCCACCCTCAGAACGGCAGCTTGAGGCCGGGAGGGAGCGGCAGCCCGCCGGTCAGCTTCTGCATTTCCTCGGCGACGCGGGCCTCGACTTTCGCCTTGGCGTCGTTGAACGCGGCGACGACGAGGTCCTCGAGCACCTCGACCTCCTTGGGGTCCACGAGCGAGGGATCGATCTTGACGCGCCGCATCTCGCTTCTGCCGTTGACCGTCACCTTCACCATGCCGGCGGCGGAGGTACCCTCGAGCTCGATCTCGGCGAGCTTCTGCTGCATCTCCTGCATGCGGTTCTGCATCTCCTGGGCCTGTTTCATGAGCTGGCCGAGGTTCTTCATGATGGCGGCTCTCCGTCATTGCCGGGCTCCGCATCGCCGGTTGGGAGTGCCGGCTCGAGCGGCTCGCCCGCAGCCTCGGCTGCTGCCTCTGCTTCCGCTGCTGCTGTCAACTCGCGCACCGTCTCGACGACGGCTCCGGGGAAGCTCGCGAGCACGGCTTGCACGAGCGGGTGCTCCCGCGCCTGCGCCAGGCGGTCGGCCGCCCGGCGCTTCGCCTGCTCGAGCAGCGTCGGTGCCCCCCCATCGTTGGAGACCGAGATCGCCCAACGCCGGCCGGTCCAGGCGGAGAGCAGCGTCGTCAGCCGCGGCGCCAGGTTGGAGGGCGCGTGCGCGTTCGGCCGGAACTCAAGGCGGCCGGGCTCGAAGTGCACGAGGTGCACGTTGTTGCGCAGCTGCGCGCCGAGGATCGGCTCCTCGGCCTCGACGAGGGCGACGAGGGCCGCGAAGCTTTCCGGCCCCGCTGCCTCGGCCGGTGCCCCTTGGGCCGTCTCTGCCGCGCGGGCAAGGGCCGCTTGCCCCCGGCCGCCGCCGCCCGGGCTCGGATGCTCGGCACCGGCGCTCAGCGTGCGCGGCGCCTGGACGGCTTGGCGCCCCCCGGAGCCGTTGCGCGCCCCCCCGGGCGCTGGTGCTGGCACCGTCGCGGGCGCCGCCGGCTCGCCGGCGAGCGATCTGATGAGGTCGGCGGGGCTCGGCAGCTCCGCGGCATAGGCGAGGCGGATGAGGGCCATCTCGGCCGCGGCAAGGGGGCTCGGTGCGGCCTGGGTCTCGCCAAGGCCCTTGAGCAGCATCTGCCAAGCGCGCGCGAGGACAGGCATGGCGAGCGTTGCCGCCATCTCCTTGCCGCGTGCGCGCTCCGCATCCGAGGAGACCGGGCCCTCCGCAGCACCGTCGATCTTGAGGCGGGTGAGCCAATGGCAGACCTCGAGCAGGTCCTGGATGACGACGAGCGGATCGGCGCCGCCCTTGTAGAGCTCGCCGAGGAGCGCCAAGGCAAGAGCGATCTCCCCTTTCATCAAGAGCTCGAAGAGATCCAAGGTCTGCGCGCGGTCGGCAAGGCCGAGCATGAGACGGACCTCTTCGGCCACCGGCGCGCCGGCGCCATGGGCGATCGCCTGGTCGAGGAGCGAGAGGCCGTCGCGCACCGAGCCGTCGGCCGCGCGCGCGATGAGCCGGATCGCCTCCTCGGGCACGAGCGTGCCCTCGGCCGCCGCGATCTTGCCAAGGTGTGCCGCGAGGACCGCCTGATCGACGCGGCGCAAGTCGAAGCGCTGGCAGCGCGAGAGGACGGTGACCGGCACCTTGCGGATCTCGGTCGTGGCGAAGATGAACTTCACATGCTCGGGCGGCTCCTCGAGCGTCTTGAGAAGCGCGTTGAACGCGTTCTTGGAGAGCATGTGCACTTCGTCGATGATGTAGACCTTGTAGCGCGCCGCGATCGGGCGGTAGCGCACGCCCTCGATGAGCTCGCGGATGTCGTCCACCCCGGTGCGGCTCGCGGCATCCATCTCGATCACGTCGACGTCGCGGTCGGCGGCAATCGCGAGGCAGTGCTCGCATGCCCCGCACGGCTCGATCGCGGGTCCGCCTTGGCCGTCCGGGCCGACGCAGTCGAGCGCCTTGGCGATGATGCGCGCCGTCGTGGTCTTGCCCACCCCGCGCACGCCCGTGAGGATGAAGGCGTGCGCCAGCCTGCCGCCCTTGAAGGCGTTGGTGAGGGTACGCACCATCGCCTCCTGGCCGATCAGGTCGGCGAAGCGGCCGGGCCGGTATTTGCGCGCCAGTACGCGATAGGGTGTGGGATCGCCGTTCACGGTACTTGCGGTCATGGCGCCCGTTGGCGATCCCTCTCGATCGGCTGGGAGGTTGACGAGCGACCCGGAGCCGGCTCGTTACGGCTGCTTCCTTCCGGACCTGACCGGGTTGGCGAGAGCCCCGTCCGCCGCCAACCTCCCGTGCGGCACTATATCAGGATCGGCCGCGAGAGTCGCAAGCCTCGCAACGCCTGTACCGATTGCACGGCGGCGCGCGCTGTGCCAGGGTCGGGAACATGAACCGTCCCAATTTCTACGCGGCCTGCGGACTCGATCGCGCCGGCACCTTGCGCGCGGACGCAAGCTGGCTCGAGGAGCGGCTCAGCGATCCGCGCACGCGCCTCGTGCCGGTGTGGCGCGCCCAGAACCTCTTCCGCGTGGACGCCGCTTCCTCGGGGCGGCCGGCACCCCTCCTCCCGACCGTCGCGGAGGCGAGCGTCGTCCTCAATGGCGAAGCGCATCTCGTGCTCCTCGGCCTCAGCGGGGAGATCGCGCATTTCGCCCTCGATCTTTCTCATCTCGAGGATCCCGCCCGCGTAAGCAAGGCGCTCGGCGGCGAGTTCGCCGACCTGCGCCGCCATGGTCCATTGCTCGAGCACGGCGAGGGCGCGCTCCTCGCCTATGCCAGAGGCATTCTCCACTGGCATCGCCACCACCGCTTCTGCGGCATGTGCGGCGCTGCGACGTTGAGTGCCGCGGCCGGCCACGTGCGCGTCTGCACAAACCCAAAGTGCAAGGCCCAGCATTTCCCCCGCACCGATCCGGCGGTGATCATGCTGGTGAGCTGGGGCGAGTGCTGCCTCTTGGGCCGCCAGCGCGTCTGGCCGCCCGGCATGCACTCGACCCTTGCCGGCTTCGTCGAGCCTGGCGAGAGCCTGGAGGACGCGGTCGCGCGCGAGGTGCTCGAGGAGACCGGCGTCCGCGTTGCGAACGTGCGCTACCACTCCTCCCAGCCTTGGCCGTTTCCGTCTTCGATCATGCTCGGCTTCCATGCCGAGGCCGTCTCGCCCGAGCTCAACGTCAATCGCGACGAGCTCGAGGACGCGCGCTGGTTCGCGCGGGCGGAGCTCTTGGCGAGCCCTGAGGACGAGAGCTTTCGCCTGCCGCGCCGCGATTCGATCGCGCGCCGGCTGGTGGAGAGCTGGCTCGGACGCGATTAGGCCGCCCGTTTACGGGCATCCGCCGGCCCGCGTTGCCTTGAAATTCGGGAATCGTTGCCCATATCAACATCATACCCCCATACGTCCTGCCCGCTATCGCAGCGCGCCGTCGAGCGGTGGCGCGCTGCATAAAGGGCGCGAGGGAGCGGGATGGTGAACGGGAACGTTCGTTCCAGACCGCTTCCCCGGGGGTCCGGGCCGGTCACAGCGGATTAACCCATAGAGGATCATTGCCTTGAGTCATTTGGATTTTTCGTCGCAGAGCGCGCTCTCGCATTATCTCGGGGAGGTGCGCAAATATCCCTATCTCGACCTCGAGACGGAGCAGCGCCTGGTCAAGCGCTGGCGCGCCAAGCGCGACCGCGCAGCACTCGACCGGCTGGTCGGCAGCCACCTGCGCCTCGTCATCAAGACGGCACGCGGCTATCTTGGCTACGGCCTGCCCCTTGATGACCTCATCGCCGAAGGCAATCTCGGCCTCATGCATGCGATCGAGCGCTTCGACCCGGCGCGCGGCTTCCGTCTCAGCACCTATGCGATCTGGTGGATCCGCGCGCAGCTGCAGGATTACGTCATGCGCACGAGCTCGCTTGTGCGCATGGGCACGACCGCGGCACAGAAGCGGCTTTTCTTCAACCTTCGCCGCGTGGCTTCGGCCCATGACGAGCTGCGGGGCGGCGATCCCTCGCCCGAGGCGGTGACGAAGATTGCGCGCGAGCTCGGCGTGCGCGAGTCCGAGGTGCTCGACATGAGCCGCCGCATGGGCGGCCGCGACGCCTCCCTCAACGAGCGTCTCGACGTCGACGGCGATGCGGAGCGGCAGGACTTCCTTGTCGATGACACGCCGGATCAGGAAATGCGGCTCGCGGATGCCGACGAGCTGGCGAAGCGCCGCAGCATCCTCGCGACGGCGCTCGATACGCTCTCCCCGCGCGAGCGCCAGATCCTGGTCGAGCGCCAGCTGAGCGACGAGCCGCCCACACTCGAGGATCTCGGGATTCACTTCGGCGTCTCGCGCGAGCGGGTGCGCCAGCTCGAGGCGCGCGCGTTGGCCAAGATCGGCAAGGTCGTGCGCAGCGAGATGGCCGAGCTCGAGGCTCGGCAAGCGGCCGGCTGACGAGCGCTCCCGCCAAGGCCGCGGGCCGCGGCGCGCGCGCTGCCACGGCAGGCTCATAGTCCTACGCTATAGGAGCCTTGCGCCCAAAGTCGCCGAGGGTGCCATGCCACTGTCCGACGCCGAAATTCGCGCCTTTCTCGAAGCCAAGTTGGCCGCGCCCAAATCCGCTCAGCTCAGGATCGCATTGCTCGACAGCGCCGCCCGAGACATCCTCCAGGCGGATGCGGTCGATTGGGAGATGCGAGCGGTCTTGCGCGTGGAGGCAGACCGCACTACAGGGGCCATTCTCAGCACCTTGTGAGTTGGGAGGCCCGAGGCGCGTGAAAGGCCGCTAAACGCAAGGGTGGGAAGAATGGCGCGCCCGAAGGGACTCGAACCCCTAACCTTCTGATCCGTAGTCAGACGCTCTATCCAATTGAGCTACGGGCGCGGGTGCTGCCGGCGACACCCGCGAGCGCGGCGCCGGCCGTCGAAGGGCTGGGACGCTACTCAAATCATCGCTCAAAAGCAAGGCAAACCATGGCGAAAATCGCCGTCTCTGCGCTTGCGAACCACCCCGCGGACGCCCGCTCCCGCAAGACAAGGTCGTTGCAATGGCTTGTCTTTGCTGGCATGTTACGCGCGATAATAAGGTGGCCGAACGACAGGGGCGTGTCCTTTAAAAACC
>DATEQI010000241.1:0-5250 GCA_035272805.1 Alphaproteobacteria bacterium
CGCGGAGCTGGGAGACGTTGCCCACACCTGCCGCTGCCATGTCGTCGCCCGTCAGCACGGCAAGCGTGCCGGGAGCGCCGAGCGCGGCCGAGGCGTCGATCGAGCGGATGCGCGCCGAAGCATGGGGCGAGCGCACGAAGACGGCGGCGGCTTCTCCCGCGAGCCGCAGGTCGTCCGTGAAGCCTGCGCGCCCCTCGAGCAGGGCCGCGTCCTCGAGACGGCCGGACCAGGGATCTCCGCCGTGGCGGCCGCCTTGCTCGCTCATGGGGCTTCCGCTCATGCTCGCTCCTCAAAAGACGCCGAGATGCTGGCCGAGATCGACGGTCTCGCGCACGACCGCGGCCGGCGTGGTGCCCACCGCGACGCGTCCGCTGGTAAGGATGACGATGTCGTCCGCGAGGTCCATGACGAGCCGGGGGTTCTGCTCGACGAGCAGGATCGATAGCCCTTGATCCTTGAGCTTGCGGATCGTCGCCATGACCTCGGCGACGATCTGCGGCGCCAGGCCTTCTGACGGCTCGTCCATCAGCAGCACGCGAGGGTTCGACATGAGCGCGCGCGCGATCGCGAGCATCTGCTGCTCGCCCCCCGAAAGCAATGCCGCCGACTGATGGCGCCGCTCGCTCAGGCGCGGAAAGGTGTCGAACACGCTTGCGAGCGACCAGGGAAAGCGGGCAGCACCTCGCGGCCGGCGCTGCGCCACGACGAGGTTCTCGCGTACGGTGAGGCTGCGGAAGATGCGCCGGCCTTGCGGCACGAGCGCCACCCCGCGCGCCGCGATGGCCTCGGGGGCTGCACCCGCGATTTCCTCGCCGAAGAGGCGGATGCGGCCACCCCTTGGGGCCAAGAGCCCGACGATCACGCTCAGGCAGGTCGTCTTGCCGGCGCCGTTGCGGCCCAAGAGGCCGAGAAGGTGTCCTTCCGCAAGGCCGAGCGACACCTGCTGCAGCACGTGGCTGTCGCCGTAATAGGCATCTACCCCGTCGAGCGCCAGCGCGTCACTCGCCAAGATAGACCTCCCGGGCACGAGGGTCGGCGACGACGTCCGCGCGCGTGCCGTCGGCGATCACCTTGCCGAAATGCAGAAGCGTTATGCGATCAGCGAACTCGAGGGCCGTGTCCATGTCGTGCTCGATCATGACGATGGTGACCTCGCGCGGGATGCCGAGGATGAGCCGCAGGATGTCGCGCCGCTCCTCGACCGAGAGCCCGGCAAACGGCTCGTCGAGGAGCAAGAGGCGCGGGCGCTGGGCGAGCGCCATGGCGATCTCGACGCGCCGGCGCTCGCCGTAGGAGGTCTCGCCGAGCGGCCGGCCCGCGATCTCGCCGAGGCCGACGCGCGCCAAGGCCGCGCGCGCGTCTTCGGCAAGGTCCGCCTGACGATCGAGCCGGACCACGGGGTTCCAGCGCAAGGGGGAGAGGCCGAGCAGCGCCAGCACGGCATTGCGCAACAGCGTCTCGCCGGGGAAGAGCGTGATGATCTGGTAGGTGCGCGCGACGCCCAGGTGCGCGCGCAGCCGGCTCGGGGCGTCCGTGATGTCGCGCCCGAACAGCATGATCCTGCCGCTCGCGGGCTTGAGCTCGCCCGTGATCAGATTGAAGAGCGTCGTCTTGCCGGCGCCGTTCGGGCCGATGATCAGGCGCCGCTCGCCCTCTCCGACGGCGAGACTGACGTTGGCGGTCACGGTCAGGCCGCCGAACGATTTTTGCAGCTCGCGGACCTCGAGCGCCGTCATGACGTGCTGCTTCCTCCTCAGCCGAGACGCGCGGCCGCAGCGCGCGCGCGTCGGGCGCGCCGCATGGCGCGCCACAGCCGGAGCATGCCCGGCACCAGTCCTTCGGGCATGAAGAGAACGATCGCCACGAAGATGGCGCCGAGCACCAGGTTCCAGCGCTCGATGTAGGCGCTTGCCACGTACTTCATGACGACGACGAGGGCGGCCCCCGCGATCGGACCGATCAGCGTGCCGGTGCCGCCCGAGATCACCATGAGAAGCGCCTCCGCCGAAGTGGCGAGCGATAGCGCGTGCGGGCTGACGAACTTGTCGTAATAGAGGAAGAAGAGCCCGGCGATGCCGGCGACCAGGCCGGAGAAGAGGAAGGCGAGGAAGCGGATCAACCAGACATTATAGCCGAGCGCCGTCATCCGTCGCGGCTGGTCGCGCGTGCCGCAGAGGCTTGCGCCGAAGGGGGAGGCGACGAAAATCTCCATCGCGGTCACGACGAGGAGAAAGGCCGCGAGGGTGGCGAGGTAGAACGCCTGCGGGCTCTCGAGCGAGATGCCGAAGGGTGCCGGGCGGCTCAGGAGGTTGATGCCGTTGTCGCCGTTCGTCAGGCTGATCCAGCGATAGGCGATGCCCCACAGGATCTGGCCGAGCGCCAGGGTGATCATGAGGAAGCTGATGCCGGTCGAGCGCAGCGAGAGCACGGCGAACACGGCGGTGACCGCAAGCGTCGCGGCGAGTGCCAAGACGGCCGCCGTGAGGTGGTTCGCACCGCCCCCCACCGAGAGCGCCGCCGCGTAAGACGCCATGCCGAAAAGTCCGGCGTGACCGAGCGAGACGAGGCCGGCATAGCCCGCCAACACGTTCAACGCGAGCGCCACCATGGCCCAGATGAGGATCTGGCTCGCGATGTTGACGTAATAGCTGTTGCTCAGCCAAAAGGGCAGCGTGGCAAGCACGAGAACGGCAAGCGCGAAGGCGAGGCGCCGCGTCATGCCTGTCTGCCGAAGAGGCCCTGCGGGCGGATGACGAGGACTGCCAGCATGGGCAGGAAGAGGATGACATAGGCCAGCTCGGGAAAGAGGGCTTGGCCGAAATTATAGAGAAAGCCGACGATGAAGCTGCCCACGAAAGCGCCGACAAGACTGCCGGTGCCGCCGAGGATGACCACGATGAGGGCGAGCGGCAACATGTCGGCGTCGAGTCCCGGATAGACCGAGAGGATCGGGGCGCCCATCACGCCGCCGAACCCGGCAAGGCCGGCACCCAGGCAGAAGATGATCGAGAACAGCCGGCCGACGCGGATGCCGACGACGCGCGCCATGGGGGCATCGTCGACGCCGGCGCGGATCATCGCACCCAGCCGGGTGCGGTCGAGCATGAGCCAGAGCATTCCCGCGATGGCGACGGCGATGAGCGCGATCGCGAGACGATAGGCCGGGAACACCACGCTCGCGATCGGTACCACGCCGCGGAGTATTGGCGGGGTCTCGATCTGCACCGGATCGCCCGTCCAGATCATGAGGCAGATGTCCGCGATCATGAAGGAGAGGCCGAGGGTGACGAGCACCTGTGCCAAGGCGTTGCCGGCAAGCCGGCGCAACAGCAGGCGCTCGATCAGGCCGCCGATCGCCGCCATGGCGAGCGCACTCGCGAGGGCTGCCGTCCAGAAGTCGAGGCCGGTGCGGAGGAAACTCACGCCCAGATAGGCGCCCAGCATGAAGAACGAGCCATGCGTCAGGTTGGGAATGCGCATCAGGCCGAAAATGAGCGAGAAGCCGGCGGACAGCAGAAAGAGCAGGCCGCCGAGCGTGATGCTGTTGATGGCAAGCAGAAGCCATAAGGTCATGGCCGGCGCGGTCCACTCGGCACCACCCCCTCAGGGGACCAGGGCAACCGTATTTGGCACTGAGCGGATTTCCTCATCCTTCGAGACGGGCCTTCGGCCCTCCTCAGGATGAGGAAATCCGCTGGATTGTCAGGCCGCCTCACCCTGAGGAGCGCGCGAAGCGCGCGTCTCGAAGGGCGAGGCGGCCATATGCGATTGCCCTTCTCTGAGGGCGGCGAGGCACGGGTATTCGATGCCGACACTAAAGCTTCGCCGGCTCTGCGTCGCGCGTATAGACCGGGGCTGCGAGGTATTTCGTCTCGTCGTAGGTCCAGAACTGACCCACGTCGTTGTAGGTCTTGATGATCGTGTTCACGAGCTTGCCGTCCTTGCGCTCGAGCTTGCGGATGAAGACATTGCCGACGACGTTGCCGAAGTGGTCGAAATGGAAGGGGCCGCGCGGCGAATCGGCGAGCTTGACGGCGCGCAGCGCCGCAATGGTCTTCTCCTTGTCGTCGGTGGCACCCCCCGTCTGCTCGAGCGCCGCCTCGATGCACATGCCGTTGATGTAGCAGCCGGCCGCGTAGCCGCCGGGGAGGTTCTCGGTCTCGTGCACCATGGTGGCGACGAAGCGCTTGTTGCTCGGCGAGTCGTACTCGGCCGAGTAGAAGGCACCTGAGACCGCACCCACCGCCTCGTCGCCGAGGCTCTTCAGAAGGGCGTCGTCGAGTGCCGTCCAGCCGCCCAGGAGTGGATATTTGCTCTTGAGCCCGAAATCGGCATATTGCCGCATGAACTTGACCGGGTTGGAGCCGGCGAAGCCCTGCCACACCGCATCCACGTCCGAAATCTGGGCGAGATAGGGGGTGTAGTCGGGAGTGACGATCGGCACCCACAGCCTCTTCACGACCTTGCCGCCCTCGTCCTCGAAGACACGCTGGAAGCCGCCCGCCTGCTCGTAGCCGAAGGCGAAGTCCTCGGAGATCGTCAACACGCGCTTGAGCTTCATCTCCTTCGCGGCGTAATCGCCGAGCGGATGGCCGCACTGCGAGGAGGTTGCCGAGGCGCGGATGAACCAAGGATTGGGCTTGCGCTGGGTCATGTCGTCCGCGGCGGCGAGGCTCAACATCGGCACCTTCGCCTGCGCGATGTAGTCGGTGATGGCGAGGAGCTCGAAGGCGGCGAGCGGGCCGACGATGAAGTCGACGGAATCGCGCTCGACCAGCTCCTGCGCCTTGGTCTTGGCCCCGGCCGGGTTGCCCCCGGTGTCCGCCGAGATGAGCTCGACCTTGCGGCCCGCGAGCACGTAGTTCTTCTCCTTGAGGAAGGCGGTGAGGCCCTGCTCCATCTGGGTTCCGCCCTGGGCAAGCGGCCCGGTCTTGACCGTGAGGAGGCCGATGCGCGCGGCCTTGTTCTCTGCGATCGCAGGAGCCCACGAGAGGCTCGCGGCCAAGACGGCGCTTCCCAGAAACGCGCGGCGCTTGAGGGTCCAAGGCATGACATCCTCCCTTCAGCCCCGTTTGCCAGGGGCGTCCTTGATCGTTTGCTAAGCATGATGCGGGAGGGTGCCCGGACCCGTCTAGTGAAAAATGGGCGAGGGAGCCAGCACTTCCGCGCCTTGCGGTCGCGGCTTCCTTCATTTCCGCGATACTCCGGCGGGCCGGCAATTTGCGCGGTGCCGTGCCGGCGAGCACCCAT
>DATEQI010000242.1:0-3343 GCA_035272805.1 Alphaproteobacteria bacterium
GCATTCGACGAGCTCGACCTTCTGGCCGCGCAGGAGGCCGGCGAACTGGTACTCGCTGAGCGTGTCGGGCACCGGCGTCACGGCGGCGAGGATGGTGCCGGGATCGGCGCCGATCACGACGGCGGCGGGCAGCGCCTCCGCGCGCTCGGCACTCCAGCGCGCGTGATGCTGGGCCCCGCCCCGGTGCTTGAGCCAGCGCATGAGCGTGCTGTTCCGCCCGGTAATCTGCATGCGGTAGATGCCGAGGTTGTAGTCGTCCTCGCGGCGTTTGCCCGGACCCTTGGTCACCACCAGGGGCCAGGTGATGAGCGGCGCCGGCTCGCCCGGCCAGCAGGTCTGCGCGGGCAAGCGCGCGAGATCGACGCGCTCGCCTTCGAGCACCACCTCCTGGCACGGTGCAGTGGAGACCGTCCTCGGCTTCATCGCCATGACCTTGCGCAGAAGCGGCAAAAGCCCAAGCGCCTCGCGCCAGCCGCCGGGCGGCTCGGGCTGGCGCAGGAAGGCGAGCGTCTCGCCGAGCTCCCTAAGCTCGCCCGCGACGCGGTCCATGCCCCAGGCGACCCGCTCGACCGTGCCGAAGAGATTGACCAGGACCGGCATGTCGTAGCGCCGGCCGTCGGTGCCGACCACGTTCTCGAAGAGCACGGCCGGTCCGCGCTCGGCCAGGAGGCGGGTCTGGATCTCGGTCATCTCGAGCACGGGCGAGACCGCGGCGGCTACGCGCACGAGACGGCCCTCGCGCTCGAGCCGGGCCATGAAGTCGCGGAGGGAGCCGTAAGGCATGGGCGTCTATTGCCGCCGCCCTTTCGCGCGACAGTCACGCCCACCCCAACCCTCCCCCTTCGAGGGGGAGGGGGAAATTAGTGAGCGTGCGAACGTCTTTCCCTCCCCCCTTGAGGGGGAGGGTTGGGAGGGGGGTGTGGGATAACTGCGGAAGTCCATCCTTGCGCGCTCGAGGGGAGGAATGTCGCCGTTCAGTCTGCGGTTGCGAAGATACCCCATGGCCGCCGCTCCGGCCATGGCCTTCGTGCGGGCGCGCCGGCCGTCAGCGCGCCTCGAGGCGGTAAATCCGCACCTCGCGGCTGTCGCGATCCTCGAGCTCGCGCGTGGTCGCGACCGTATAGCGGGCGAGCTCGACGAGGCCCGCTCGCGGCAGGTAGGCGCGGCCGGGATCGCCGAGCAGCACGAGCGCACCCTCCCTCGCCGCGGCCGCGAGCCAGGCCCCGACCCGCTCCGCCATTGGCCGCTCGTAGCATACGTCGCCCGCGAGGATGATGTCCCAGCCGTGCGCGGGGCTTTCAGTCAGATCCTCGCTCGAGGAGGAGAGCGTGACACCGTTCTCGGCCGCGTTGAGCGCCAGGGCCGCAAGTGCCAACGGATCGAGCTCGGACGCCGTGACCTGCCGCGCGCCCGCCTTAACCGCCGCGATGCCGGCGATCCCCGAGCCCGCCGCGAAGTCGAGAACCCGCCTGCCGCGCACGGACTGCGGCCGGTCGAGCACGTAGCGCGCGAGCGCCTGGCCGCCCACCCAGGCAAAGGCCCAATAGGGAGGTGCCACCCCTTGCGCCTCGAGGGAGACCTCGGTCGCCTGCCACAAGGGCGTGATCTCGCTCGCGAGATGGAGCCTGATCTCGGGCAGAAGTGGGGTGGAGGCAACGACGGTGTGCGCGCGCACGAAGGCGAGTGCCTCCTCGCGCGAGAAGGCTCTCACCACCCGGCCGAGGCGCGGCCGGCGGCAACGGCACCCAGCACCAGCCAGCCGAAGAGGCGGTTCGACTTGAACTTAGCCAGGCAATCATCGGGATCGTCGAGATCGATCGCAGCGACCTGCCAGAGGAGCTGGAGCCCGCCCGCCAGGAGGCCGAGATAGAATAGCGGGCCGATGCCGAGTGCCGCTCCGCTCGCCGCGAGGAGCGCCAGTGCAGCACCATAGAAGCCGTAGAGCCAGGGGCCCGAGCGGGCGCCGAACTTGAGCGCCGTCGATTTGAGGCCAAGGAGCGCGTCGTCCTCCTTGTCCTGATGGGCGTAAATGGTGTCGTAGCCGAGCGTCCAGGCAATGCCCGCGAGATAGAGCAGGAGGGGAGTTGCCGAGAGCGAGCCTTTGATCGCCGCCCAGCCGAGCATGGCCCCCCAATTGAAGGCAAGCCCGAGCATGAATTGCGGCCAGTAGGTGATGCGCTTCATGAGCGGATAGGCGAAGACGACGACGAGGGAGGCGCAACCAAGCTCGATCGCGAAGCGGTTGAAGCTCGCCAGTATGAGAAAGCCCGCGAGAAGCTGGAGGCCGAGGAAGACGAAGGCCTGCCAGAGCTTCACCTGGCCGCTCGGAAGCGGTCGCGTGCGCGTGCGCGCGACGCGGCCGTCGTACTCGCGGTCGGTGATGTCGTTCCAGGTGCAGCCGGCCCCCCGCATGATCAGGGCACCGAGTGCGAAGAGGACGAAATAAACGAGGTCGTGCCAGCCTTCCCAGGCAAGCGCCAGGCTCCACCAGCACGGAAAGAGGAGGAGCCATGTCCCGATCGGCCGGTCGAGCCGCATGAGTCGCGCATAGGGGCGCGCCTGGGCGGAGAGCCAGCGGTCGATCCAGTTGCCGCGGTGGATGTCGGTGCCGTCGCTCGCCAGTGTTTTGAAGGATGGCGCCATAGGCTAATCTTGCCCGTACTCGCGCGTTACCTCAAGCGCCGAGCCATGGCATCGCCCGCGGCGGGGTGGCGCCTGTCTCGGCGGCAACGGCGGCGGAGAGCGGCATGTCGGTGAGAGAGGCCCGGATCAGACTGTTCGTCGCAAGCGAGCTCGCCGCGGGGGCCGTGGTCGGGCTTTCGCCCGAGCAGGCCCATTATCTCAGAAGCGTCATGCGCACGGCCGTGGGCACGCCGCTCCTCCTCTTCAACGGCGCGCAAGGAGAATGGCGCGCGCGGCTCGATGCGCTCGGCAAGGGCTGGGCCTCCTGCGCGGTCGAGGCCGAGACGCGCCGACAGGTAGTGGAGCCCGATCTCTGGCTCGTCTTCGCGCCGGTCAAGCGCGCGCGCATCGATTTCGTGGCGCAGAAGGCGACCGAGCTCGGCGCCTCGGCCCTCTGGCCCGTCTTCACCCGCCATACCGCGGTCACCCGCGTCAATGCCGAGCGCCTGCGCGCCAACGCGGTCGAGGCGGCCGAGCAATGCGAGCGGCTCACGGTGCCGCGCGTGTTCCAGCCGGCAGCACTCGAGGCCGTGATCGCCGGCTGGCCCGCCGAGCGGCGCATCCTCCTCTGCGACGAGCGCCGAGGCGGGCTTGCGATCGGGGAAGCGCTCGCGGGGGCGGCGGCCGAGCCGTCGCCTTGGGCGGTCATGGTCGGCCCCGA
>DATEQI010000243.1:0-18856 GCA_035272805.1 Alphaproteobacteria bacterium
AGCCTCCGGGATACCGCCGAGAAACATGCCCGAGATCAGGGTGAGCGAGAGGCTGCCGAGCCCGCTGAACTTGGCGCCGATCACGAGACATCCCGGGATGGTATCGAGGATGTTGCCGAGCACGATGGCGAGACCGGAGCCGCGACTCGCCTCGCTGAGGATCTTGTCGCTCTCGCTGCGGCTCAAATGCTCGAGGCTTCCCCTGGCGATCCTTGCCCACGTCGCGGGGTTGGGGCCGCCGGCGCTCAGATTGGTTATGGCGCGGCCGTGGCTCAGCCGCTCCACGGCGTCCGCAATCCGCGCGTCGCCCGCCATGAGCTGCTCGAAATCCGCGCGGTCGATCTCCAGGAGATCGGCCTCGCCCAAGGACCGTACGGTGGCGGTGCGCGGGCCCCCGCTCAAGAGCGCCATCTCGCCGAACGCCTGTCCCGGCCCGAGCTCGGCGAGCTTGTGCTCGGCTTCGCTTTCGCCCGACACGGCATCGACAAGGACCTCGACGTTTCCGCGCGCGACGATGAAGAGCGCGTCGCCGGGAGCGCCTGCGCGGAACAGGATCTCGCCGGGCCCGAGATGGCGGCCGCGCAGGCAAGGCAGAATCTGCTCCACCTCATCCGCCGGCAGGTGTCGCAGGAGATCGCAGCGCGAGAGAAGCGCGATGGTCTCCCTCGCTTGCTCGCGCTTGCGGCCGCGCGCGTACTCGCGGAAGCGCGTCTGATAACGCACCGCACCGCCGTTCTTCTCGAGAACGAGCGAGGCGCAGTAATAGAAGACGGCGCCGACGGCGAACCCGCCGCCCACGAACGCCCAGGCGAGCCCGATGCCGAAACCCAGGCGATGCAGCTCTTGCGCGCCTTCAAAGGCAAGCTCGATGGCGAGCGCGCTGATGAGAGCACCCGCGGAGAACGCCAGCACGCAGGCGAGCACCCGCTTCGAGAGCGGGAGGTAGAGCCCGATCGCAGCACCGCCTAAGGCCGAGGAGGTGGTGCCGAGCCCCACGAGCGAGACGAGGGCGACCTCGGCGGCGGTACTCATGGAGGCTGCGCGGCCGCGGCGCTGCGCCGGCCGCCAGCTTCGGCGGATGCGGCGGATGAAGTCATGAGCGCTCCGCGGCGGCGAAGGAGCTCGATTGCCGCATGAAAACGCCCTTACGTCAATCCGCGCATGAGGCAATTGACCGCGAAGAAGCCGCAGGTGCTGTCCCAATAATTGAGGACGGCGGCGTTGATGCCGTCGCGCCGGAGGAGTGCTATCAAGCCGTCCATGGCGGCGGCGACGGCGCTCATCAGTACCAGCGCCTCAAGCGGATGCTGCGGGCTCGCGGCGATCGCCCACAGCAGCATGAAGGCAAGCACGATGACGAAGCGCCGCAGCACATGGCGCGATAGCGGATCGAGACCGAGGCTGAGCGCGAATTTGGACTGCACCGCTCTACGCCTGCTCCGTTCCCTCGGCGATCCGCTCGATCCCGTTCGGCCCGACGCCGCTTCCTAAGGTGCCGAGAGCAGCGCGCCGAGGAGGTTGACCGCGACGATGACGGCGGCACAGCCGACCAGCACCCAGGCAAGCTCGCGCAGCACCGCGGCCTGGGAAAGCTCGGGATTCTCGAGATTGGGATCGTCGAAAAGAGCACTCGCCCCGCGACGGTCGTCGCGTGCGAAGGAGCCATGCGCAGCGCTCCGATAGTGCATATCCGATGTGCCGTGCATGGCCGCCTCCCGCCCCCAGATCCTCGTCCATCTCGACGAAGATTAGGCCCGGCGCGCATAAAAATTCGAGACGACTGTCGCCCGCACTTCATAAAAAAGCCGAAAAAGCCGGTATCGCCGGCATCATGGGATTTTTATGCGCGGTTTTCCGGAAGCGCCTCGACGGGCACGGGAATGCTCGCCCAACCGCCGGATGATCGCCCCAGAGCATTTTCTCGGCAAGTGAACACACCGTTCCCCCTCACCCTCCCCTCTCCGCCTGAAGGGGGAGAGGGTTGCGAAGGGTTGGCGAGGCGAAGCCGAGCCTTACCCGGAGCTGGGTGAGGGGGTGGCGATTCCACTCACAGTGAAACTGCTCTAATCACGACGCCGCTTCTCTTACCTCAGCCCTTGATGCAGACGAGCGGCTCGAGGCGCGCCACCTTGCGCGCGAGCCCGGCCCGCTCGGCGGCGTCGACCACCGCACCCGAGTCCTTGTAGGCGCCCGGCGCCTCCTCCGCCACGCCGCGCGCCGACGGGCTGCGCAGGACGATGCCGCGCGCCGCGAGCTCCGCCGTGACCGCGTGTCCGTTCCAGCGCCTGAGCGCTGCGTGCCGGCTCATGCTGCGGCCCGCACCGTGACAGGCCGAGCTGAAGGCGCGCCGCTCGCTCTCCGTGGTGCCGACAAGGATATAGGACGCGCTCCCCATGCTGCCGCCGATGAGCACCGGCTGGCCGACGCTCCGCAATTCGTCGGGGAGATCGGGATGGCCCGGTCCGAAGGCGCGCGTGGCGCCCTTGCGATGGATGAAGAGCTGCCGGCGCGTGCGGCCGACGGCGTGCTCCTCGAGCTTGCAGGTGTTGTGCGACACGTCGAAGAGAAGTGCGAGCGCGCTCTCGGCGAAGAAATGGCGGAAGACCTGCCGCGTGTAATGTCCGATGATCTGCCGATTGGCGAGCGCGCAGTTGATCGCGGCGCGCATGGCGCCGAGATAGCGTTGGCCGAGCTCGGACGCGATCGGCGCACAAGCGAGCTCCCGATCCGGCAAGGCGATGCCGAAATCGGCGGCGGCGATCGCCATGTCGCGGAGATACTCGGTCCCGATCTGGTGGCCGAGACCGCGCGAGCCGCAGTGAATGCTGACGACGACCTCGCCCTCCTTGAGCCCGAAGACGGCCGCCACAGCACGGTCGAAGATTTCCGCGACCTCCTGCACCTCGAGGTAGTGATTGCCCGAGCCGAGCGTGCCCATCTCGTCGCGTTGGCGCCGTTTGGCGCGCTCGGAGACGGCGTCCACCCGCGCGCCGGCCATGGTGCCGCGCTCCTCGATGCGCTCGAGGTCCGCAGCGACCCCGTAGCCGCGCGCGAGCGCCCAGCCTGCACCTTGCGTCAGCATGGCGTCCATCTCCGCCGCGTCGAGCTTCAAGCGGCCGGTCGAGCCGAGGCCGACCGGCACGCTGGCGTAAAGCGCATCCGCGAGCCGCTCCTTGATCGGCTCGACCGCCGCCTTGGCCACACCCGTCAAGAGCGCGCGGACGCCGCATGAGATATCGAAGCCGACCCCGCCCGCCGACACCACGCCCCCTTCCTCGGCGTCGAAGGCGGCGACGCCGCCGATGGGAAAGCCGTAGCCCCAATGCGCATCGGGCATGGCATAGGAGGCCCCCACGATCCCCGGCAGGGTGGCCACGTTGGTGAGCTGCTCCAAGACCTTGTCCTCCATCCCGCGAAGGAGCGCCTCGTCGGCGTAGATGATGGCAGGCACGCGCATGGCGCCCGTCGGCCTGACGTGCCATTCGAACTCCGCGGGATGCTCGAAGCGCGCCGGATCCACGGGCTCATTCTCCCGAATGCGGCATGCCGGTCACACGTCGACCACGCATTGCGCGAGCCAACCGCCGGCGGGCCCGCGCGCGACCTTGAGCGCGGTGAGCGTCGCCCCTTTCACCTCGGCGGCCGGCCGGTGGCGTGCCCGGTCGATCGGCTCGCCCCAGGCTTCGGCCTCGAGGCGGTTGCCGTCAAGGCGGACAAGATAGCGGCCGAACAGCATCTTGCGCGTTGCCATCTCGAAGACGATCGCGTTCAGCCATTCGACGAGGAGAAGCTCCTCATCGGGTGCCGTGCACGAGATCGCGACCTGCTCGCGGGCGGCGACGCGCGCGGGATCCGTCACGACTGCGGTCAATGCCAACGCTGCCTGCTCGAAGGCGGCCTCGCGCGAGGCACCGTTCCCGCGCACGCCTATGTCGGCGCCATGGGGAAAATGCTCCCAACCATTCTCGGCTTCGCTCGCTTGCTCGTCCATGCTTGCGGTGACCCCGCTCAAGCGCGCTGCCATGCCGGGTGCCATGGCCCGCCGTCGCCCGACGATAGGAGGATACTGCGCTCGCGAGCCGGGCGGCGAATTGATCCGTGTCAATGTCATTCGGGGCCACATCGTGGAGGCTCCCGTCGTCGGCAGCACGCAGGTGCGCCAAGCCAGGCCGCAAGGGAGCGGGAGCGAGGTGATCATGTCCTCCCAAGGAGCGAAGGATCGCACGCTGGATGCGGCGGCGATCAAGCGCCAATTCCCCGCGCTCGCCGATGCGCAGCTCCACTACCTCGACAGCGCCGCGACGGCGCAGGTGCCCGCGAGCGTGCTCGAGGCCCTACGCCGCTTCGAGACGACCGCGCGCGCGAACGTGCACGGCGAGGTGCACCGCCTGGCGCGCGCGGCGATCGCGGCCTACGACGAGGCGCGGGCGCGGGTCGCCCGCTTTCTCCATGCCCGCTCTCCGGCCGAGATCGTCTTCACCTCGGGCGCCACTGCGGCGATCAATCTCCTCGCCTATTCCTATGGCGCGCGTCTCCACGAGGGCGACGAGGTCCTGATCTCGCTGCTCGAGCATCACAGCAACATGCTGCCGTGGCGCCAGCTCGCCGCGCGCCGCGGGATCATCGTGCGTATGCTGCCGATGACCGAGGACGGCCGCCTCGATCTCGGTTGGCTCGAAAGCGAGATCGGTCCGCGCTGCAAGCTGATCGCACTCACCCACTGCTCCAATGTCACAGGCGCCATCACCGACGTCGGCAGGGTGGTGGCCGCCGCGCGCTCGGCGGGGGCCGTCGTGATGCTCGACGGCGCGCAGCGCGCGCCGCACGGGCCCGTCGACGTGCAGGCGCTCGGCATCGATTTCTACGCCTTCGCGGGCCACAAGTGCTACGGACCGACGGGTGTGGGCGTGCTGTGGGGCCGGCGCGAGCTGCTCGAGGAGATGCCGCCCTTCATGACCGGCGGGCAGATGATCGAGAGTGTCACGCTCGAGGAGGTGCGCTACGCGCGCGCGCCGCGCCGCTTCGAAGCGGGAACCCCGCCGATCGCAGGCGCCATCGGCCTGGGCGCGGCACTCGATTGGATGGCAACCCTCGATTGGCGCGCCGTGCGCAGCCATGAGCTCCGCCTCACGCGCCGTATCCTCGACGGGCTCGCGTCCATCGAGGGCGTGCGGGTGATCGGCCCGGGCGACACGCACGACCGGCGCGGGGTGGTGTCCTTCCACTTGGCCGGCATCCCCCCCGCCGAGGTCTGCCGCGCCCTCGATCTCCGTCATGGCGTGGCGATGCGCTCGGGCTATCATTGCGCCCAGCCGCTCGTGGCGGCCTTCGGCGTCGCCGGCGTAGCGCGCGCCAGCCTCGGCCCCTACAACGACGATACGGACGTGGACGCCCTTCTCGCAGGCGTGGAGGAGCTGGTGCGGCAGCCTTCCGTCGTCACCGCGGCGGCGAAGCCAACGCCGAAGCGAGCGGCAAGCTAGGGCCAGTGTCCTGGTTCTGAAAATCATGACATCACGAAAACACTTGTCATTGCGAGGCGCCCGAAGGGCGCCGAAGCAATCCAGGAAGGGTTTCGCACCATGCATCCTGGATTGCTTCGCTGCGCTCGCAATGACGGTTATTTCCGGGTGAGACGAACTTCCGAATCGGGATGCTAGCAATCCCTCAGCCCGCCGGGAGGGCCACGCCGAGCGCCAAGAGCATCGCATAGAGGAGAGCGAGCCGGGACGCCCTTGGCGTCATCGGCCGCAGCTCCTTGGGCTCCGCAAGCGTGCACACGGCGCGGCCGATGATGCAAGCCAGAGGAAGGGTGAGCAAGGGCAGGAGCACCGTGGCGCTTAAGCCCAGGCCCAACCAAAACCAGAAGGGCGCCAGGTAGGCCAAGAGCGAGAGCGTCAGATACTCGACGCGGCTCCAGCCGATGCCGAAGCGAACGGCTGCCGTGCGCCAGCCCTTCACGCGGTCGAACCCCCGGTCGCGGATGTCGTCGATGATCATCACGTTCGTCACCAGCGCGCCGATCGGGAGGCCGAGCACGAGGGCGCTCAGCGGGAGTGCGGGTGCTGCTATGCGCCAGATCGCGGGCGAGCCGTGGACGGATGCGGCCTGGATGTAATAGCTCCCCGCGACGGCAACCACGCCGAACATGACGAAGAATATCGGATCGGCCAGGCCGAGCCTGGCGTAGGGAACAGGGCCCCCCGCATAGGCCAGGCTCGCGGCGATGCCGACGGTCCCGATGAGCAGCACCGGAAGGCCGCCGATGGAGAAAAGATAGGGTCCCGGGAGGACGCCGAGGGCAAAGGAAGCGACGATGCCGAGCTTGAGGCCGGGAAGCGTGAGCGTCCCGTCCGCAAGGGCCTGAAGCAGTTCGGGATGCTCGGGGACGTGGGGATGGCGGCGCAGGAGCTCGTGATTGTCGGTCAGCACGCCGCCCAAATGGATGAGCCAGCTGCCGAGGAAGGCAAGCGTCAGCGGGACCGCCGCAAAGACGTGATCGTGAATGGCAAGGCCGGCGGCAACGATCACCGGTGCCGCGGCGGTGGGCAGCGTATGCCCCGGGTAAAGCAGCAGGTCGACCCAGATCTCGCGCCGGTGAAGCAACCGAGGCCTTGCCATGGTACCTTTCAAGATTGCTTGCCCGACGCGTGGCACGGATCGCTTGCCGGCTGGATGCAAGCGTGCGCGCTCCGGGCCCCTCGCGCAAGCGGGATCGGCAGCGCAGGGCCAAGGCACGCGACGCGTATGATGGCGTAGGACAAGGAAACTCAAGGACAATCTCAAATGGGGCACATTGAAACGAAGATGGCCGCAGCCGCGGCGCTCATCCTCTTGGGCGGTTGCGTCAACCCGCCGATCGGGCCGGATGTGGCGGTGATGCCCGCGCCGAACAAGCCTTTCGAGGTCTTCGCGCAGGATCAGACGATGTGCCGGCAATATGCCGAGCAAGCGATCGGCGGAAGCGGTGCCGCGGAGACGGCGGCGGCCAATCAGGGCATCGGCAGCGCCATCGTCGGCACCGTACTCGGCGCCGGGCTCGGTGCCGCAGTGGGCGGTGCCGGGGGTGCGGCCATCGGTGCCGCCTCCGGCGCCATCGCCGGCACCGCGGTCGGCGTGGGTGCCGCCCAAGCGACGGGATGGCAGGGCCAGCGGCGCTACGACATCGCCTACATGCAATGCATGTACGCCAAGGGAAACCAGCTGCCGGGCGCCCGCGCCATGGCGGCACCCCCGCCCCCGCCCCCGCCCGACGCATTCCCGCCGGTTAGCTCGGCGCCGACGCCGCCGGTCACCTCAGCACCCTTGCCGCCGGCGCCCAAGAGCTGAGCGAGCGATAGCGCGCTGGTGTCCGAGTCGGGAATGGCGTCGCGAGGCCGGCACGCGGGCACCGGCTCAGTTTCACCTCATCCTTCGAGACGGCCGCTTCGCGGCCTCCTCAGGATGAGGTGAAAACCAAGCTCCAAGTCCTCATCCTGAGGAGCGTCGCGCTTGCGACGCGTCTCGAAGGATGAGGACGTGGGCAACGTGACCCACTATCGGCACGCGACGGCGCGCTCGGAAAAAGGGTAAAGGGCAAGTGCCGGCTCGCCAAAGGCACGGCCTGCGGCACTCACCACGGAAGGCCACCCTCCAAGAGCCGGCTCAGCGCCCAGAGGATGAGCCCCGAGAGCGTGAGTGCAGCAAGGATGCCGGGCATGCCCACCGCGCGGCGCCTCCAGCCGGTGAGCTCGAGCACCTTGGCGCGTTTGATCGCCCTCGGCATTGCGCCGCGGAGATAGCCGGCGAGCTGCGGCAAATGATCCGCAAGGTGCCCCGACCAGGCATTGATGCGGCACGACTCCGGAACGAAGAAATCGATCTCGCTCGACGGCTCAGGCGGCTCGACGAAAATGCCGAAGATCGGCAAGTGCAGCTGTCGGGCCACATACATCTCCTCACGAGCCGGCTGTGAATCCTCCGTGGCTTTCGACACGACGAGCACGAAGGCGCGCGTCTGCTCAATCCCGCTTCTCAATTCTCCGCCAACGCCTCGGCCGCCGCGCAGCCGGCGAGCTGCCATCAAGCATGGCAAGCCGAGCTCCTCGAGCATGTCGCAGACCTCCTTCGCTTTCGCCCAGTCGAGCGGCGCGTAGCTCACGAAGGCTGCATAAGGGGACGCGGGTTCTGCCATGTCCTAGAGTTGCTTCCGAAAGCCTGAAAATCGGCGCGGCGCGCGCGAAGAGGAGGAGGCAAACAGCACTCCTCGCGCGGCGGCGGCCAAGATCGGCTTTGATCCCTTCCGTTAAGGCAAAGCGGTCGCGGATAAAATGACGCAGATCAATCGCTAAATTTGCGCCTAATGCCGCGAGTGCCGGAGCGAGCCGTCAGTTGCGGTGACACGCCGTGCTGAGCTCGCGGCCTCGAGGGGTTGACGGCACTCGCCCCGTTCCGGCTTGGCGCCAAGCGCGAAAAGGGGCATTCTCGCGCTCGCCTCCCGGTCATCGGGGGAATGCCCGCAACGAGGAATGGCGATGAGCGCCCTAGGAGCCCTGCTGCAATCCTACTTCGTGCCGAACGGCTCCTATCTGATGGAGCTCGCCGAGGACGGCAGCACGGCCGCGGTGGTGCAGGTGCTGCAAGGAATCGGCCGCACCATCGAGCAGGAGCTCAAGGCCGACGCCGTCATCGTCGCTTCGCCGCACTGGCTCCCCAAGAGCGCCTTCTTCGTGGACCCGGGCGCCATCCACGAGTCCTTCCACGATTACGTGCTGCGCCCGGCCCCCTTCGGGCGCCGTTTCTACACCCATGTGCTGCCAGGCGACCCCGCCCTCGCCAACGCGCTGATCGCGGCAGGAGAGGCCGAGGGTTTGCCCGTGCGCGCCAAGAGCTACGGCATGGATCACGGCGCCTTCTGCCCCTTGAAGGTGATGGGCGTGCGCTTGCCGACCGTCTCGATCTCGATCTCGCAGCGCCCGTTCGAGGAGTGCGTGCGCTGGGGACGGGCCATTCGCAAGGCCGTCGAGAAGAGCGGCCGGCGCGCCGTGCTCGTCGCTCCAGGCAATCTCTGCCACCGCCTCGATCTGCGCGACGAGAGCGCGCGAGAGGATTATTTCCCCGCCGGCAAGGCGTTCGACAGCCGCGTCATCGAGCTGGTGACGGCCGGCCGCAGCCGCGACATCGCGAATATCGATCGCGAGCTGTGGCGGGCGGCGGCTCCGGAAGCCGATGGCCGTCCCCTCTTCCTGATCGCCGGTGCGTCGGGCAATGCGCCGGGCCGCCTGCTGCAATACCAGGGCGCCATCTATTCCGTGGGCGACGCCACCTTCGCCTTCGATACGCTCGCCGCCTAGGAGTCCCGCATGATCGCGACGCTCGATCCCCTCCACCCGCATTTCATCTACGATGCGAAGCGCAAGGTCGGCACTGCCCGCGGCAGCGATAAGCAAGGCAAGGAATGGCTGCTCGAATTCCGCGAGCGGCACGACGACGATCGCATGACGGTCGCGGTGATCGATCCCCAAGGCGAGGAGCACCGGGTGACCGTTTCCGAGGAGGATTTCACCTTCACGGACAATACGGTCCGCTTGGCAGCCCTGCCTCAAATGCGCATCTTCATGCACCCGGTCTACGTCAAGAAGCTGCGCGGCTTCACCCGGGGCAACATCCCGACACCGGACATTGCGGGACCCAGCCTGCCGTAGCGCGAGCGCGCCAAGCGCCGCTCGCGTCGGGCGAGTGCCTGCTGCACGACGCCCTCAAAAGGGTTCCTACATCCTCACTTGGCTGATCTGAATGATCGGCTGGATGTCGGTGTAGTTGGGGATGTCTGCCATGATCTCGGCCGCATGCGGCGCAAAGGCCGCCTGGAACGCCTCGACGGACTCGAGGTAAAGATGGCCCATGGCGGCATAGGTCGGACGCGATCCGGGTTGAGCACCGGAGAGGCCCTGCTCGACGGCAAGGCGCTTGCAGGCGGCCCCGAGCTTTTGCTGAACCAAGGGCATGTGCCGCTTGCAGTAATACTCGATGTCGAACTTGCTGCCGTCCCGGTTCGGATAGAGCACGCTCACTTTGATCATCGAGGTCTCCTCCCTTTGGCCGGCGGCAACATGCGGACGATTGGTCGTCCCCGCGGCGGCCGCAGCCGGTTTCGCGGCTGATCACCCGAGATTTCCCGGGCGAGGCGGGGTGCACGCATCAAACTGCACCTTCTCGGCCTCGACAGCAAGCTGGTGCCGGATCGACGCCGACGCGGGCCCCGACTTTCATCGAAGGATGAGACGAGCCGGTTCCGCATTTGAGCTGGCCGCAACCGTCAACACGATCGCCGGCCATCTCGGCAACCCGCCGCACCGAGTCGTCCGGCGCCGTCGCAGAGGCAAGGGTCGCCCCGCGGCATGCTTGGGGGCGGCATGGACTTATTTCGCCAGCGAGCTTCATGTGATACAATGATCGGCGGTACTCGATGCAGGGGGCTGCCATGCGCGAATCGGACATGAACATTTTCGTCGGAGTCGGCGCGTTTGCCATCGGCTTGCTGTATTTCTACGTTCTGACCCTTTCAATTCTCGTGACGTTTTGGGGCTTGATGTCCTGGTGGCTTGTTGTAGCCGGTTGGATTTTGCTGTTCGCGGTGCTTTACGGCGAGAAATACATCAACCAGAAAATCGGGCAGAGTGGGGCGTCCCTATTGGTGAGATAGAGACCAGGGGACGCCGGGTTGGCGCGCTCGGTCGGCATGGCATATTCGGCCAGTCCCTTCGACGGCACCTATGAAGGCTGCGCCGGGAAAGCTTGCAGTTTGCCGCCGACCAACGTTACTGTGACCGTCGTCGATAGCGTCGTGACCGGCAAGAGTGCCTGGGCCAACGGCAGCGTTGCCATCCGCGGCAGCAACGCGTCATCCCAAGGATGCAAGAGGTTGTTGCAGCTCGAGCGCAAAGGCTAGGTTGCGGCGGGATCGATGAAAACAATCTTCTCGATGCGGATCGCATGCTCCCAGCTGTCGCCCATGTCATATACATACGAGAAGCGCTTGACACCGCGCGCAACCGGATCAGCGCGGCGGACGCGCCCCGCCGCCTGCTTGAGGGCGGCATGGGTTTATTTGGCCGGCGAGCTTGATCCGATTCAATTTTCTGACGATACTCGATGCAGGGGGCTGACATGGGTTCATCGGACATGAACATTTTCGTGGGAGTCGGCGCGTTTGCCATCGGCTTGCTGTATTTCTACGTCTTGGTCCTTTCAATTGTCGTGACGCTTTCGGGCACGCTGTCCGGGTGGTTTGTTGTAGCCGGCTGGGTACTGCTGGTCGTGGTGCTTTTTGGCGAAAGATACATCCACCAGAAAATGGAGCGGAGCGCCGCGTCCGGATTGGAGAAATCCGGATTGGAGAAATAGAGACCAGGGGACGCCGGGTTGGCGGCTCTTCACTTGCCTCCCTCGGCGCAACACCCCCGCGCCAGCGGTTCCGCTCCAACCGCCCTTCGTTTGCCATACTGGATGGGACCCGGCCTGCCGTGAGCGCCGCTCTACCCCCATGGGGAAAAAGCCTCCGGCACGCCGCCGGCCCCTCGCGGCTTTTCGCGCGCGTGCGGAGAGATGGACAATGAGCACTGGTTTCGGCGGCAAGGCGGCCCGGTCTGCCGCGCCCGCAGGACAATTCCCACCTAAGCCCGGCTGGCGGAGGGAGTGGGATTCGAACCCACGTTAGGGTTTCCCCTAAACACGCTTTCCAAGCGTGCGCCTTAAGCCACTCGGCCATCCCTCCAAAAAGGGCGCTACCTTAGCAGGCGCTCCGCACTCAGCCAAGAAACCAGGCTGTGCCCCGCGGCCGGCGCCGCGCGACCCGGTGATCGGCCGGGGCCCCGGGATTTCGATTGCCACCCCTCTTGGCAGGGGTCAGATTATGGGCCGGTCGCCCACGGCATCGGGCGACGCCCCCGCCTCTCAGATGGACGGGCCGCGTGGTGTTGCGACGCATCCTTGGCATCCTCGGCTGGGTCTTGATCCTCGCGGCCCTCTTCGTCGCCGCGGACGAGACCTATCGTTGGCTTGATCTGGGGAGCTATCACATCATCGCCACGGGCGAGCTTTGGTTTCGCTTGAGCCCGGGCAGCCTCAACCTCGTCCAGGCCATCGTGCAGCGCCACATCCTGCCGGCGCTGTGGGACGACCTCTTGCGGCCCTTCCTTCTCCTCCCGGCATGGCTCGTGCTCGGCCTGCCGGGCCTCCTCATCGTCGTCCTGCGCCGCAAGCGCCGGCGTCGCAAGCGCACGCTGTCCAGGTGACGTCGGACATCCGGCCCTAGTCCCCCATCTTGAGCGCCGCGAGGAAGGCGGATTGCGGGATCTCGACCTTGCCGAACTGGCGCATGCGCTTCTTGCCCTCCTTCTGCTTGTCCAGGAGCTTGCGCTTGCGCGTGATGTCGCCGCCGTAGCACTTGGCGGTCACGTCCTTGCGCAAGGCCGAGACGGTCTCGCGCGCGATGATGCGCCCCCCGATCGCCGCCTGGATCGCGATCTTGAAGAGCTGGCGCGGGATGAGCTCCTTGAGGCGCTCGCAGAGCAGGCGGCCGCGCTGCTCGGCGCGGCTCCTGTGCACGATGATGGCGAGCGCGTCCACCGGCTCGCCGTTCACCAGGATGGCGAGCTTGACGAGGTCGCCCTCGCGGTAGCCCTCGATGTGATAGTCGAAGCTGGCATAGCCGCGGGAGAGCGACTTCAAGCGGTCGTAGAAGTCGTAGACCACCTCGTTCAAGGGCAGGCGATAGACCAGCATAGCGCGGCTGCCCGCATAGGTGAGGTCGACCTGCTCGCCGCGCCGCTCGGTGCACAGGCTGAGCACGGTGCCGAGATACTCGTCGGGCAGGAGGATGGTGGCGCGGATCCACGGCTCCTCGATATGGTCGATGCGCACCGGGTCCGGCATGTCGGCGGGATTGTGCAGCTCGAGCGTCTCGCCGTTCGTGAGGCGGATGCGGTAGACCACGCTCGGCGCCGTGGCGATGAGCTCGAGGTCGAACTCGCGATGGAGGCGCTCCTCGATGATCTCCATGTGAAGAAGGCCTAAGAAGCCGCAGCGGAAGCCGAAGCCCAAGGCCGCCGAGGTCTCGGGCTCGTAATGGAAGCTCGCGTCGTTCAGCCGCAGCTTGGCGAGGCTGTCGCGCAGCTGCTCGAAGTCCGCCGTATCGAGGGGGAAGAGGCCGCAGAAGACGACGGGCACGCTCGGCTTGAAGCCGGGCAAGGGCGCCGCACAAGGCCGGCGGTCCTCGGTCAAGGTGTCGCCGATGCGGCAGTCGGCGACCGCCTTGATGCCCGCCGTGATGAAGCCGATCTCACCGGGGCCGAGCTCGGCCACGGTCTCCATCTTGGGCGTGAAGATGCCGACGCGGTCGACCTCGTGGACGGCCCCCGTTGCCCACATCCGCAGCCTCTGGGCCTTGCGCAAGACCCCGTCCTTGATGCGCACGAGGATGACGACGCCGAGATAAGCGTCGTACCAGCTGTCGACGAGGAGCGCCTTGAGCGGCGCCTTCCCGTCGCCCTCGGGTGCCGGCAGGCGCTCGACGAGCGCCTCGAGCACGTCGTCGATGCCCTGCCCGGTCTTGGCCGAGGCCAGCACGGCGCGCGACGCATCGAGGCCGATCACCTCCTCGATCTGCTGGCGCGCCCGCTCGGGCTCGGCGGCCGGCAGGTCGATCTTGTTGAGCACGGGCACGATCTCGTGGCCGGCATCGACCGCGAGATAGGCGTTCGCCAGCGTCTGCGCCTCGACCCCTTGACTCGCGTCGACGACCAGGATCGAGCCCTCGCACGCCGCCAGCGAGCGGCTCACCTCGTAGGTGAAATCGACGTGGCCGGGCGTGTCCATGAGGTTGAGCTCGTAAGTCTCGCCGCTCCTCGCCTGGTAGAGGAGGCGCACGGTCTGCGCCTTGATGGTGATGCCGCGCTCGCGCTCGATGTCCATGCTGTCGAGCAGCTGGTCGTGGAAATCGCGCTCCGCCACACCGCCGCAGCGTTGAATGAGGCGGTCGGCAAGGGTCGACTTGCCGTGGTCGATGTGCGCGATGATCGCGAAGTTGCGGATGTGGGCGAGATCGGTCATTGGCTCTAAGTAATTACCACGGAGACACGGAGAAGACTGTTGTCGTCATCGCGAGCCGAAGGCGAAGCGATCCAGATCGCGGCGCATTTCCTGGATTGCTTCGTCGGCTTCGCCTCCTCGCAATGACAAGCGAATCACTTCTCCGTGCTCTCCGTGTCTCCGCGGTGAAATTTCAACTCCGCAAGACCCCGCCCGTCGCCTTGGCGACGGCGGCGACGATCCTCTTGCCGACCGCGTCGATCTCCTCCTCGGTCAAGGTGCGCTCGACGGGCTGGAGGCGCACGCTCAAGGCGAGCGACTTCTTGCCGGGCGGCAGGTTGGGCCCTTGATAGACGTCGAACACGCCGACCTCCGAGATCAGCGCCTTGTCCGCCCCCTTGGCGGCGCGCACGAGCCTCTCGGCCTCGACCCCGGCATCGACGACGAAGGCGAAATCGCGCTCGACCGGCTGGAAGGGCGAGGGCTTGAAGAGCGGGCGCATCTTGCCCGCCTTGGCGCGCGGCTGCGGGATGCGGTCGAGGAAGACCTCGAAGGCGACCATGGGGCCCTTCACGTCCATGCGCCGCAGCACCTTGGGATGCAGCACGCCGAAAGAGGCGAGCACGTTGGCGCCGAGGCGCAGCGTGCCGGCGCGGCCGGGGTGGTACCAGGCGGGCGCCTCCGTGGTGACCTGCGGCTCCGCGGGCCCGCCGGCTTCAGCGATTGCGGCGAGCGCGTCCGCCTTGGCATCGAAGGCATCGACCTCGCGCGCGGATGCCGCCCAATGGCGCGGGGAGGCGAGACCGGCGCGCACGCCGGCCGCGACGAGCGCCTGGCCTTTCGCCGTGTCGTCGGCATATTGCGGGCCGACCTCGAAGAGGGCGAGGTCCTTGAAGCCGCGGTCGGCATTGCGCCCGGCGGCGGCGATCAAGTTGGGCAGGATCGAGGGGCGCATCACGTCGAGATCGCTCGAGATCGGGTTGGCAAGTGCGAGTGCGGGGTTGCCGCCGCCGAAAAGCCCCGCATGCTGCGAGTTGGCGAACGACCAGGTCACCGCCTCCATGAGGCCGCGCGCGGCGAGCCCGCGCTTGACCGCGCGCGCGCGGCGCTGACTCGCAGTCAAGGCGAGCCGCGGCAACGCCCCCTCGAGCGGGAGCGGCACGGCCACGATACGCTCGTAGCCGTAAACGCGCAGGATGTCCTCGATGAGGTCGGGCTCGCCCGTCACGTCGCCGCGCCACGGCGGCGGCACCACTTTATTTACTCCCTCTCCCCCTTCAGGGGGAGAGGGTGGCGTGAGGGGGCCTTCGATTTCATAGCCAAGCGCTTCGAGTATGCGTCGCTGCTCTGCTAGCGCCATATCGGCGCCCCCGAGCGTGAGCACGCGGTCCTGCTGCAGCGTAATCGTGCGCCGCCACTCGGGCATGGCACCCGCACTCACCGCCCGGCTCGCCTCGCCGCCGCAGAGCTCGCCGATGAGATGTGCCGCCACCTCGGCGCCCCAGATGGCGGAGGTGGGATCGAGGCCGCGCTCGAAACGGTAGCGCGCGTCGGACTCGATGGCGAGCTTGCGCCCGGTCACGGCGGTGCGGATGGGATCGAAGAGGGCCACCTCGAGGAAGACGTTCCGCGTCGCCTCGGTGCAGCCGCTCGCCTCCCCGCCCACGATGCCGCCGAGGCCCGCGACCCCCTTCTCATCGGCAATCACGGTCATGGCCTCGTCGAGGGTGTAGCTCTTGCCGTTGAGGGCCGCGAGCGTCTCGCCGGCACGCGCAAGCCGCATGGTGAGGTCGCCCGCGAGCTTGTCCGCATCGAAGACATGGAGCGGGCGGCCGAGATCGAAGGTCACGTAGTTGGTGATGTCGACGAGGGCCGAGATCGGCCGCAAGCCGATCGCGCGCAGGCGATCCTGGAGCCAGCGCGGGCTCGTGCCGTTCCTCACCTTGCGGAAGAAGCGGCCGACGACGAAGGGGCAGGCGCTCTTGGCATCCTCAGGAAGTGCCAAGCGCCATTTGATCGGGCTCTCGAAGCCGCCGGGCACGGGTGCCATGCGCGGGTCATCCTTGAGCCGTCCCAGGCCCACCGCGGCGAGATCGCGGGCAATCCCGCGCACGCCGAGACAATCGCCGCGGTTGGGCGTCACCGCGACGTCGATCACCGGATCGTCGAGGCCGAGATATCTGGCAAAGGAGTCTCCCAAGGGGGCGTCCGCCGGAAGCTCGATGATGCCGCTGTGCTCGTCCGAGAGGCCCATCTCGCGCTCCGAGCACAGCATGCCGTTCGACTCTACCCCGCGGATGACGCCGCGCTCGAGGTCGAGGGAAGTGCCGGGGATGTGGCTGCCGGCGGGGGCGAAGACGCCCTTCATGCCGGTGCGCGCGTTGGGCGCGCCGCAGACGACCTGGACTCTCTCGCGCCCCGTATCGACGATGCAGACGCGGAGCCGGTCGGCGTTGGGGTGCGGCTTGGCCTCGACCACAAAGGCGATGGTAAAAGGCGCCAACCCCTTGGCGCGGTCGGCGATGCTCTCGACCTCGAGGCCGAGGCCGATGAGCTTCTCGGCGATCTCGCCCAAGGCGGCACCGGTCTCGAGATGATCCTTGAGCCAGGCGAGCGTCAGCTTCATCGGCTGAGCCCTCCGACGAGGCTCGGCACATCCAAGGGCACGAAGCCGTAGTGCCGGAGCCAGCGCAGATCCGCATCGAAGAAGGTGCGCAAGTCGGGGATGCCGTATTTGAGCATGGCGATGCGCTCGATCCCCATGCCGAAGGCGAAGCCCTGGTAGATCGTGGCATCGATGCCGCACATCTCCAGCACCTTGGGATGCACCATGCCGCAGCCGAGAATCTCGAGCCAGTCCTGGCCGGCGCCGATCCTGAGCTCGCCGCCGGCGCGGCTGCAGCCGATGTCGACCTCGGCCGAGGGCTCGGTGAAGGGAAAATGGCTCGGGCGGAAGCGCACCGGCACGTCGGGCACCTCGAAATAGGCGCGGCAGAACTCGATGAGGCAGCCCTTGAGATGGCCCATGTGGGTGGTGCGGTCGACGACGAGGCCCTCGACCTGATGGAACATGGGCGTGTGCGTCATGTCGCTGTCGCAGCGGTAGGTGCGGCCGGGGGCGATGATGCGGACGGGCGGCTTGCTCGCCTGCATGGTGCGCACCTGCACGGGCGAGGTATGGGTCCGCAGCACCATGCGCGTGCCGTCGGGCCTTTCCTTGAGGTAGAAGGTGTCCATCATCTGCCGCGCCGGGTGCTCGGGCGGAATGTTGAGGGCGGTGAAATTGTGGAAGTCGTCCTCGATGTCGGGCCCCTCGGCGACCGCGAAGCCCATCTCGCCGAAGATGGCGCAAAGCTCGTCGATCGTCTGGCTGATGGGGTGGATGCGCCCCTCGGCCTGGGGACGCGCAGGCAGCGTCACGTCGAGGCGCTCCTCGACGAGCCTCGCCTCGAGCTCGAGCTCGGCCAAGGCCGCCTTGCGCGCCTCGATCGCGACGCCAAGTGCCTCCTTCAAGAGGTTGAGCGTGCGGCCCGCCTCCTTGCGCGCCTCGCCGTCGAGGCGGCCGAGCTCCTTCATCAGCTCGGTGACGCGTCCCTTGCGCCCGAGGGCGGAGACGCGCAGCTCCTCGAGCGAGGCGAGGCTCGCCGCCGCCTCGGCTTGACGCAAGAGATCGCTCCTGAGCGCTTGCAGATCCTGCATGGCCTTACCTTAGCTGGGCCTTCTCGGCCCTTTCTCTCCTCGCACCAAAGCAAAAGGGGCCTTATCGCAGAAGGCCCCCTTTCCGGCTACTCGGCCTCGGCTCAAGCGATCAGGCCGCCTTGGCGAGTGCTGTTTGGGCCTCTTTGACCAAGGCCCTAAAGGAGTCCGGATCGCGTACCGCGAGATCGGCAAGCATCTTGCGGTCGAGCTCGATGCCGGCGACCTTGAGCCCGTGCACGAACTTGGCGTAGGTGAGGCCTTCCGCGCGCACGCCCGCGTTGATGCGCTGGATCCAGAGGGCGCGGAAGTCGCGCTTGCGGTTGCGCCGGTCGCGGTAGGCGTACTGCAGCGCCTTCTCGACCTTCTCGAGCGCGATGCGGAAGTTGTTCTTGCCGCGCCCGCGGTAGCCCTTGGCGAGCTTCAGGACTTTCTTGCGCTTGGCGTGGCGGGCGGGTGCGGAGGTGGCGCGCGCCATGGCTCAGCCCCGCAAATAGGGCATGTAGCCCCTGACGTGCGCCGCGTCGCCCTTGGTCAGAACGAAGGTGCCGCGCGCCTTGCGCTTCATCTTCTTGGGGCGCTTGCGCAGGCCATGGCGCTTCAAGCCGAAGGCGGCCTTGATCTTGCCCGAGGCCGTGCGGGCGAAGCGCTTCTTGGCCCCAGACTTGGTCTTGAGCTTGGGCATTTTGCGTGTCCTCGAGCTCGGGTTGAACGCTTCAGAGCGGGTGGGCATGCCCTCGAGCCGCGCCGCTCGCAATCGAGCGCAGGGTTATATAGAGACGGGCGGCCGAAAGCAAGGGGCGGTAGACTTTCAAATATACGCGACGTCCCTCACCCTTCCCATCCCTTCGGGATGGGCCCCTTCCCTCTCCCGCGAGCGGGAGAGGGAATTCTTTACGACCTATGATCGGATTCCATTCGGGTCGCGCATCAGCTCGCGGTCGCATCGCCCGGCGCCCCGCCCCCTTACTTGGGCGCGATCACCATGGTCATCTGGCGGCCTTCCATGCGGGGGAACTGCTCGACCTTGGCGCGCTCGGCGAGGTCGTCGCGCACGCGCTCGAGCACCTTGACGCCGATCTCCTGATGCACG